>DATACQ010001066.1:0-6532 GCA_036258955.1 Binatia bacterium | reverse complement strand
CACGACCTAAGATGGAAAATGACGAGAGAGTTACGGGACATGCTTCCTCCAGTGTATCGAAGGCAAGACGCCGCTCTCAGATAACCGGCGGTATTGCGGGTTGCTTAATAAGACAATCAACAGCGGTTTTTATTCCCGTTTTTTCTGTACAGGAGCGCGCCGTTAACCGGCTCCTGACCTAAGCGCGCGGCAAATTTTACATTGACACGAACTCGGGCACGTGATGGATTGTGGCCAAGCTGCTGAACGGTTATTTCAGAGGGTGGCTGAAGGTGATCCGACTCCGGAATAATGAGTCTGACCAATGCGAAAGCGCCATTCTGGGCAATCTCGACGCCCTTTATAGATTTGCAGTTTCTTTGAGTCGCAATCCAGCGGACGCCGAGGATTTGGTCCAGGAGACCTGCCTGCGCGCGATCAGGGGCATCGCTCAGAACGGCATTAAGAGCGATCCCAAGGTGTGGCTGTTCACTATTTTGCGCAATGTCTGGATCAATGAATGGCGCCGACGCACCAACGGACCCGAATTCGTTTTGTTGGAGAAAACGCGCGCCGAGAGCGGTCTACTGCAGGACTGGCTCTCGGACGAGAGACAGCGTCCGGAAGAGCGTTTTGATCGCAACGTTGCATCCGGCAAGATTCAACTGGCGATTTCGAGCTTGCCCGAAGTATTTCGAGAAGTGGTAGTGCTGCGTTACTTCGATGGGTTCAGCTACCGCCAAATAGCCAGCATTTTGGGCTGTCCCACCGGGACTGTGATGTCCCGCTTGAGCCGCGCACGAGCGGAGCTTCGTACTGCACTGGATGAGAAGAGTAAATCCTTGATCGTTTTGCCGAGAAAGCGAAGCAGTGGATAATCACATCCTCGAACAGATCCCGTTGTACCTGGATGACGAGCTTCTCGATGGCGAGCGGTTGGCGGTCGAAGCACACGTTAAGAGTTGCTTCGATTGTCGCGCCGCCTTAGAGCACGAACGCGAGTTGCTCTGGGCTATACGCAACGCGCGTCCAGATTTTACGACGCCCGCATCTCTGCGAGAGAAGGTTACACGGCTCATGCAAGAGTCACGCTCCTCCCGTGGGCTGTGGTTTTCCCCGCCTGCGCTCGCTGCGTGCGCTCTGTTGCTCTTGGCGATCCCGGTCGCGTTCTGGCTTGTTGTCGGGAAATACTCTGGAGAACAGAGTAGCTCATTCGTAAATGTCGCTGTAGATAATCACGTGCGTTATCTCAAAGGGCAATTGCCGCTGGAAGTGTTCAGCGAATCTCCCGAAAAGATCTCCGCCTGGTTTACCGGCAAGCTCGCGTTTAATTTGAGGTTGCCCGACTATCCGGAAGAATCGGCGGAGACTAAACCGTACCATGTCGAAGGAGCGCGCTTGGTCGGGTTTAAAGAGGACTACGCCGCGTACATCGTGTATCGTTTGAACGACCACCCGATCTCTCTCGTGGTTACCTCGACTTCTACGGCTAAGCCATCGGGCGGGGAACAGATTCCCTGGGAGGGACTGCAGTTTCATTTTCAGTTGGTATCGGGCTGGAAAGTGTTGACCTGGTCGCACGACGGATTGACATACGCCCTTGTCTCTAATCTCCAAGAGCGCGGGCAAACTTCATGCATCGTATGTCATCAAGACGAGCGAGTGCTTCGAGGGCTTCAATCTTTCCGCAGAAACATGTGAAGGCGGCTCAGATCTGACGGGACAGGATTGTTTCCAGATAAAACTGCAACCAAAAGATTTGCACACACAATCATACCAAAGTTCCGGAGGACACTGCCGCGGGAGCAGGTACGCGAGGAACGTTCGGGAGTATTTTAGCTTGGCCGGCAAAAGAAGAAGATGTGCATGTTGGCAGTCACGTACTAACGGATCCGACGGAACAGACGTGTGTCAGGGGATCGTTATCTGCCAACGTTTTAGGACGCCGGCAGGGCGTATCTGTCTGCCTTTCGGGACACGTGGGGAATATGAATCACAGGGGTTTCGAGGACTGGCTCGTAAAAACCCTCGATCCACTCCGCTAACGGCTAGGCAACTAGCCAACAGCGCAGGCTCTGAGATGCCTTTCTCTTTAACCTGTGGCGGAAATAGGACTGAGCTTTTCAGCGTTTGAGCTCTTAACCTCCGGCCAATGGACGCTACAAAGCCGTTATATCAGTAACCAAAACCCTGCTTTGATCTTTCCTGATCATAAGGGCCGATTCTAGCCAAGCTACTTACCGAAAACAGGAATCCGATCCGATCTGAGGCAACTGTTTATATCCCTTCCGGGCAACGCTCAGCCGGCTTTCGCGGCAGAACGCAAGCACGTGCTTCGGCCCGTTTGCCTTTACTCGAACGTGCGCAATTTCGCGCTCGTGCTGTGGTGGCACGGGACTTGCCCTGAAGAGTTGTTAAGGAAAGACAATGAAGGAAAGCCGTCGAGGCAATCGCCACTACTTACTCTGGACACTGGACAAGAGCGAAGACTACCCGTCGGCGTGTTCGTACAATATAGACAGACAAGGTCTTCGTTCCCGGTCAACGGTTTACGTCGTGACATCAACCACGGAGCGGAACTGTGATGTTGACGATCAAGACAGGAGATAAGTATATGAACTTCGCTAAGAAGAACGGCAAAAGCAAAGAAAATGTCACTGGAGGTGGCTACAATTTTGACGAGAAGGTCGCATCGCTATTTCAGCCCGACTCAACTTTGGGCGCGCAGTATTTTGATAGCCTGCGGAGAAAAACGGAACTGTATCCGGAAAAGACTCTGATGCTTGCGGTTCTGGAGGACGGCATTCAGTCTTTCCAAGACAACATCGGAGCAACTCACGTTAAAGGCAGGCAACTATTCGCCGAGACGGAAGAATGGATCTTCGGCAGCGATGGCGAGTGGCTCTTCTCTTTCGAGAATGTTTGTGCGGCGTTGGGTCTTAACCCTGAATATCTGCGGAAAGGGCTGCTCCGTTGGAAATCCGCGAAGTTGCGCCAGCAGGAATCTGCCCAAATTCCGCAATCGAGGAAGATGGCAAGTTAAGGTCGGCCCGCAGGTAGTCACATAAGCTTGATTCGGCAAAGTGTCAGTTAGGGAGGGCTATCCAATGTACTGCGAGCGATGTGGCCAAAGACAAGCCTTGTATCGCGTTTATTCCGATATTTTGAACATCCAGGTATGTGACGCGTGCGCAGCTGAAGCACGCAAGCTCGGTATCGCGGTTCAAATCCGGACTTCAGGGCACGTTTCCGAAGCGCCGCAGCGGCGGAAGCAGGTGAGTGCCGCCAGATACCTCCAAACTTCCGTTTGAAGCATTAACTCCTGCCGCCGCGCTCTGCCTGAGCCAACGGCGGCAGCCAGACCTCGATTTTACCCGGGGCGGCGTTTTGGAATTTTTTCCCGTCGCGCTGGAGCAGCTGCAGTGAGAGAGAATAGCCGCGTTTCCCGAGTTCCGATTGAACCAACGACTTTACCCGCTCGGCGTCCTCCCGGTCCCGCGGAAAAAAGAATCTAACATCGCCCTGAGTGCCGTTGCGTGTAAATCGGGTGTCGCGAACATTATAGCCGTCAATTCGCAGAACCTCTCCGATCTCCTCGATCAGAGGACCGTCGCTCTGTCTTGACGTATGCACGTACACAACGGGTTGCGACTTATCGTTTAATGCTGTCTTCACCTTCTCCGGGAAACTTACTGTGCGACTGGAACCGTTTTCTCTCCTGCCCGGCTGCTGGCGCACCTCCTGCGGTACCACGCCCTGATCGATCGCAGCGATTTCCGGAGCGCTCATCAACTGCTCAGGAACTTCGGCGCGAGGAGGAACGTCAGGAGTCTCAGGAAACGGCGATTCGGCCTGTTCGGGCGCGGTAACATTCTGCCAGATCGCCGCTTCTTCCTGCATAGCTCCGCTCTCGTAAGGCTCCGGATCTTGCCCGGCGCCGCCAAGAAGCATCGGTATGGAGCCGCCCATAAAAAGCACAACAATAACCGCTGACCATCCGAACCACGGTGAGTTGCTCCAGGTTCGGCCGCGCTGACGGAACATTCGTAGATGAGGAACTATGCTTTGCCTCAGTCGCTCACCTGACACTCTCAACTGCGCCATTATCTGCTTGCAGCGGACTCCGCGGGTCAAAGAGAGCGGCCAGAAAAACGCGATTGGCTGCGAGCTACTACGTAAACTGTTTAACCACACTAGATTTCTACGCAGCCAACGCTCACGTCTCCTTTCTGAGCCGCTCATTCGGTCCTCTAGAGCAAAGTCCTCGGTTTGCGGCGGGCTGTAAAACTTTGAACCGCCGGTCACGATTGCTGTACGCTTCTCAACGGACCGCGGGTGAGCTGCGAAAGATGCTGATCGCGGCGACATTTGCGCATCCATCGCTTCAGAGGACTGCCAAGTCTGCCAGACGCGCTCAACGATCTCTGCAGTGACGTGATCTGATTTGTTGCTATAGGCCGCGAGCAACGCCCGCTCGCAGATCGCATTGATCAGCGCAGGAACGCCCCTGGAACGCTCGGCGATGCGGTCGATCGCCGCCGGATGAAATAGCCCTACCTTCGGCTGCCCGGCTCGTGTAAGCCGATGATGAATGTAACTGACGACTTCAGAGGTGGGCAGTGGCTCGAGCCGACACCATAGCGCGACCCGCTGTTTGAACGATTCGAGCAGGGGATCCTGGAGCGTCGTTTTGAGTTCCGGAGTTCCGACCAGGACGATCTGCAACAAGTTTTTGTTATTTAACTGGAGCTTCGAAAGAGATTCAAGATCTCTGAACGCCTGAAGGTCCAACTTCTGAGCGTCTTCGACCACCACTGCGATTGTGCGATCCTGCTGAAATTGTTGGAGCAAGTAGCCTCTGAGCTCTTGCACCAGGACGTGCCGCACGGGTGCGCTCTGCTGCAGGCCCAGCGCACGCATTAATCTCGGGAGCAAAGCAGATTGTTGCTGATCCGAGATCGAAAGCACATGGAGATGAGTGCTGAGCTCACACCGCTCTTTAACCATTCTGATTAAGGTCGTCTTACCGACTCCCCGCTCGCCGGTAAGAACGATAACGCCATTGCGGAGCTTTATTCCAAACCGGAGTGCGAGAAAAGCTTCTTGAAAACCGCGGTTGGCATAAAAGAAATGCGGATTAAAGCTGGGATCGAAAGCGGGTTCTGATAATCCGAAAGGCTTTAAATATGCGGTTTGCACCGGAAGGGTCCCCCTCTGGAATACTTCACAGTTCGGCTTGGGCTGCTGCGCGCCGGTGTATTAGGCCAAGCGCCACGTCTGCGCGCCGAATCGACTGTGCTATTCGTCAAGCGATCAAGCTACAACTAGTGAAGTACGAGTCAAGACACGACTATTTAGACGCGCCAGGTTTCATAGCGTGACAATCGGTGATATCTCTAAGCGAAAATTTCAGCCTTATCGGCTATTGTAGAGAGATCGCAAAGACCGGCCGCGGGGAAAGCCAGCAATATGAAATGTCCGAAATGTGGCACTGAGACGCTGAAACAAGTTGAGGTCAGGCACGTGGCTGTCGAGCGCTGTTCATCGTGCAACGGTACCTGGTTTGACGCACGCGAGCTTACAGAACTACTTACCGAAGATGCCCTATACGTCGCGTCGCTCAGACGTGGGTCGGTCAGAGAGCAAGTGGCCGGCAAAAAAGGCGTCTGTCCGCGCGACGGTTCAGAGCTATTGCGCGTTTACAGCGCCATCGATCGTTCGGTTATTATTGACGCCTGTGCCGAGTGTCACGGCATCTGGCTAGACGGCGGAGAATTTGACAAGTTGTTTGCCGCCGGAGAGCAGTGACTTCCGAGCCATCTCACCAACCCACAATATTGTTGGTGCGTGATCGAAGCGAAAACGGCTCAGGAGAACCATTGTGTATGAACCCTGACGAAACGAAGGGGAGGCCGTGGCCTCCCCTTCTGGTTACAACTACAAACGACTACTGACCGCTGATCTCGATCTGCCGCGGCTTCACTTCCTCAGCTTTGGGCACGCGCACCTCTAGAATTCCATCTTTGTAGGTAGCTTCAATCGCATCGTGCTTTACCGTCTCGGGGAGCGTAAATGAGCGCCAGAACTTTGCGCTAACTCGTTCACTGTGGCGGTATTCGACGCCGTCAGCCGGTTTCTCGGATTTCCGTTCACCAGCGAGGGTCAACGTTCCATCCTTGACTTCCAGGTTAATGTCCTCGCGTTTCATCCCCGGAAGCTCGGCGCGGATCACGTAAGAATCCTTACTCTCCAGGACATCGACCGCAGGGTACCATTTGCGTGAGTCTGTATGCGCCTGCTCGCGAGCAAGATCATCGTCGAACAAATCGTTAAACACTGAATGAATGTTGTGCAATCCAGCAAAAGGCTGCCATCTGACTAGTTCCATTTTGTTTTCCTCCTTGCACCGAAAAGCTAAGTATCGTTGAACCCGCTGTCAATGCGCTTGACAAACACTCGCGCAGTGCTTAAGACCACACGCTTCGTCTCGGGACGATCCCAGAACTCCTAGGATCAAATGTTGAAGCTTAGCGAAAATGTCACCTTAACTGCT
>DATACQ010001065.1:0-2714 GCA_036258955.1 Binatia bacterium | reverse complement strand
CAAATGGGCTCGTCATGGTGACCCCGACCTTTACGCAACAGCCGCCTGGACCAAGCAGCCCGGGTTTAGCGCTTTGATCACCGCGCGTACATCGAGTACGTCCGTGACACATCCCTGAAGCACAAGCCTGGTGCTAAAATGACCGCCATGCCTTTCGTCACTGATCGGGACCCGTTCCTCGACAATGTCGGCCACATGGTCAACCACAAGCCCCACGCTCCGCCCATGTTCGCGATACACGACAACCTGAACGTTGCCGCCGTCTTCTCGTTCACTCATGCTGCCGAGCGCGTTAGACAGCCGGACCAGCGGCATGATTTCGCCGCGGTATTGTACGACTTCGCCCTGTGCGCTTCTCTCGATATCGGCAATACGGAAGTGTTCGAGCCGCGCCACTAGAGACAGCGGGATCGCGACCTGCTCGCCTCTTTTTCCGCCGTGACGGCAGATGAGAAAAGTTTGGCTCTCGTCGGAAATGTGCTCGGCAACGCTGATCTCCCCGATAGCGTTCCTAGCCTCAGAAACAACATTGAGGTTTTGGAAAATGCCGTTGACGTCGAGAATTAATGCCACCTTGCCATCGCCTAATACCGTCGCGCCGGAGAAAATGGACAGCCCTCTGAGTTGTTTTCCCAAAGGTTTAACAACGATGTCCTTAGCGTCGTCGATGCCGTCCACCACGATTCCGAACTGGCGTCGCTCGGCCTGCAGAACCACTATATACAGGCTCGACGGGTCGTCTGCCCGAGAACGTCCGCCGAGCTTGAGCTCGCGGCTCAAAAACACCAGCGGCAGCAGTTTGCCGCGCAGCCGATAGACCGGCGCGCCATACACCATCTCTATGGCTGTCTGACCCTGATCGCCTTCCAGACGAATAAGCTCGAGCAAGCTGGCCTGCGGAATGGCAAAGCGTTCCCCGCCGCTGGTCACCATGAGCGCGGGAATAATCGCTAGCGTTAAGGGGATCTTGAGTCTGATCGTGGTGCCATGACCGAGATCGCTTTGCACGTCCACTGTCCCACCGATCTTCTCGATGTTGGCTTTGACGACGTCCATGCCAACCCCGCGCCCGGAGATGTTGCTGACTTTTTCCGCCGTCGAAAACCCGGGGAGGAAGACAAGGTTAAGCAGCTCCCGATCGTTCATACCGGCGGCGTGTTCCGCCGAAATCAATCCTTTGTGCAGCGCCTTTTCGCGCAGAGCTTCAGCATCGATGCCAGCGCCATCATCGCTGATTTCGATATTGACTTGGCCTCCTTCATGAAAGGCGCGAAGAGACAGACAGCCCTCCGCCGGCTTGCCCGCCGCCGTGCGAACCTCGGGCGTTTCAATGCCGTGATCAACCGAGTTGCGCAGAACATGGGTTAACGGGTCTTTGATCGCGTCTATGATCGTGCGGTCGAGTTCCGTCTCAGCGCCTGCCATTTCCACACGAATGCTCTTGTTGCAGGAGGCCGCAAGATCGCGCACCATGCGCGGGAACTTGTGCCACACATTGCCGATGGGCTGCATGCGTGTCTTCATGATGCCTTCTTGCAGCTCGCTAGTGATAAGACTGAGATGCTGCGAAGTTGCGAAAAGCGCGCTGTCTTCCTGGCCGGCGGCAAATTGCATGATCTGGTTACGGGCTAGGACCAGTTCGCCAACGAGATTCATAAGCCTGTCGAGTGCTCCAACATCCACCCGCAGAGTGCTGTCGGCAACAGCGGCTCTGGCTTCGCTCTGAGATTGGATGGTCTGGAGGACCGTCGCCGGATCAACGGCTCCTTGTTGCACGAGAATTTCACCGAGGCGACGCGGATCGCCCCCGGCCTGGGCCTGCAAGGCTCGCGCGACCTGTTCTTCGCTCACGCGGCCGCTTTGCACGAGCATTTCACCGAACCTTACCGGATCCATTGGGCTAGCCTTTTTGCCGGAGAGTTGCACCGATCCCAGCTGAGACCCGTTGCTAGGGCCGTCTTGCCGCGGCGATGCGCCTCTTTGCAGCGCCTGCAGCCGCTCGATCAAGGCCGAGTCGTCGCGCTCGCCCTCGTTCTCTGTCGCTTCGATGCTCGAAAGCATGTCTCGCACAGCGTCAACCAGCGCTAAGAGAGCATCCGTAACAGACCTGTTCACCTGCAATGTGCCGTCACGTAGGAGGCTCAGTAAGTTCTCGCCGGCATGAGTGATCAATTCCAACTTGCCAAATCCAAGAAACCCGCAGGTGCCTTTGATGGTGTGGATCGAACGGAAGATGCTGTCGAGAATTTCCTTGGAAGGATTTTTCTCCAACTCGACAAAGTCGCGGTCCATCCGGTCGAGGTTCTCATAACTCTCAACCAGGAAATCTTTCGTAAGATCATCCATATGCCAACGCTTCCGATACCCCTGCCTGTTTACCCAATCGGCTCAAGTCAAAAATAAGATTAGCCAAAACCGCCAGCACTGTTCCAAGCGGGGCAGCTTCGACATAACAAAAGCCATGCCAGTAGTCTCGCATGCGGAAGAGCTTCAAAGCGCGGTTAAACGACACGATGGAGCGTTAAGGGCAAAAATCGGGAGAACATACTCTCGGGAAGTATTTGTCAGTTTCCGAAGCTCTGGACCCGGCAGTCACCGAGTGCTAGTCGTGCGTCAGTGCCGGACCGCGCGAGCGACCGGTACCGGTTGCGAGTCGTCGAATGGAAACGATTCCGGCCCATGAGAGCGCTCATCGCCCATACGCCGAGGTCAGA
>DATACQ010001064.1:0-3782 GCA_036258955.1 Binatia bacterium | reverse complement strand
TTTCAGTCCGAGGCGCAAATGCGCTTTCTCTTGAGCGAGTAACTCGCGCCCGGTCATAATGTTTGCCGGCGGCGTGCCGAACAGCACATTGCTTCCTCTTTGATCGAATTGCCCGGTCAATGTGTAGAAGATGCAGACGGCACGGTTCGTTTGCATCGCGTCGTTGTCCTGCTCGAGTCCTACCCACGTGCAGTAGCAGGAAGGTTTTTCTCGGGCAAACATCCGCACCGATCTCCGCAGCTCTTGTGCGGGAACCGTGGTAATCGCTTCGGAGCGCTCCGGCGCAAAGCTTGCGACAGCTTGTTTTAATAACTCGAAAACCGGCCTGCAGTTGATGCTCTGCCCTTGTCTGAGCTCGACAACGAAAGAACCCGATAGTGCGGAGTCTGTATCGGAATGATCCGCACGGATCGGCCGGGTGGTTCTTTGGTCCCACACGACGAGCGTGTTTGGATTACCGGCCGTTGACAGATCTCGCTCCGTGAGCAGTTGCCCGTTGTCACCTCGCACCAGAAACGGCGCATTAGTCCAACGCCGCGCGAAATCAGCATCGACCAGATTTTCCTCTATAAGCGCATGGATCATGGCCATCGCCAGCTCGCCGTCCGTACCCGGCTTTACTCTGAGCCAACAGTCCGCTTTTTGCGCGAGCGCATTTCGGCGCGGATCGATCAAGATCAGCTTTGCGCCGCGGTTTCGCGCTCGGCTGATGCGGCGCGCCTGAGCGGGCGAGGTCGCCGGTGGGTTGATGCCCCAAAGCAGCATACAATTCGTATGGTCGAAATCCGGCGTCGGCATTCCAGTGCCGTATGTGTATTTGGAGCCAACTCTGCGGTTCCAGGTACAAATATGATTGGACGTGAGCAGATTGGGGCTGCCAAACGCATTGGCCAGTCTTTGCAGCCAAACATCGAAGTCAATTGCCGCGCTTCCCGCAGTGGTCGCACGAGAAAACACGACCGCCTCGGCGCCGTAATTCTCTTTGATGTCATTGAGTCGTAGCGCGGCTAGGCTAAGAGCCTGAGCCCAGGTGACTTCCACCCAGCCCGGGTCGGGATCTCCTTTTGGGCGGGTGCGCACCAATGGTTGCCGGAGCCGATCGGGCGAATAAACAAGTTCCGGCGCAGCGGTGCCTTTGACGCAAATGCAACCGTTTGGATGGTTGGGATCGGCGTTTACTTCGGTGAGTCTGCCATCTTGGACCGCGGCGATGACGCCGCAGCGCGAGGTGCACATGGCGCAGTAGGTGCGGATATGTTGGATAGAGCTGGCCAAGAGTCGGCCTTGAGTTCAAACGTCGTAATCTTCTACGGCACGCGCGGCGGAACGGGACGACTTCTTTTCCGAGCGGCGGCGTTTATCCGCGAGCATCTTGAGTTTAGCGCGCCGCGAGCGTTTTCTTTTTTGCCGTCGAATTCTGGCAATTACCTGTTGCTCGGCCGATTCGGCGCCCTTGAGTTTCGCCTCAATTTTATCGAGCAGAATTCTGCGCGCCAACAATCGGTTCCGCGCCTGGGAGCGCTCTCGCTGGCATTTCACCCGAATCCCGGTCGGTGGATGAAAGAGGATGACGCAAGTCGAGGTCTTATTGACATTTTGCCCGCCGGCTCCCGATGAGCGGACAAACTGTTCCTCGATATCCTCCTCGCGAACGCCCAAAGCCTGCATTCGCTCCGACAGCAGTTTTTTTTCCGGCGAAGCTACGTTGAGCTCCATGAACGAACCTTAGCACAGGAGCTAGCGCGCGACGAGGAAACCGGCAGTGGGCGCGAGATAACCGGCAGGCGCTCCGGCGGACTCACTGAAAACAGCGGCCGCAGCGCTTACTTACTTTGAGCCATTTGTCGGAGATACCCCACGCCGGCTTTGTAGTCTTCGAATAGCTTTTTCACACCGTCCTTTACGATTCGATCCGCCTGTTCGCCAACGATGGCATCGGGAGGCTCGCCCAGGGCCTTTTCGAAATCAGAGCGAAATTGAACATCCTGCGTCATCTTCGCGAAGGCCTCACTCAGTATCCTGATTTGCTGCCGCGGCGTGCCGGGGTGCAGGCCTACGGAATATTGAAAAGCTTGCGGCACAACTGCCGCCTTCCAGGCTTGCCACTGCGCCCCGCGCTTCTTCTCTTTCGGCAATACCTCGTCCAGATTGGGTACATGGGGCAACAGCTTCGAGCGCGTAAAGCTTTCGTCCAAGCCAATAATTCCGGTCTGCCAGAGAACCACTGCGGAGCCGCTCTTTTCCCGGGGTTGGATGTTTGCATGATAACCATCCTGGGGATCCTCGAAGAGATGGATCTCGCCTTTTTCAAAGGCTAACAATAGATCCGAGGATCCTTTGTAACCGTTTACCCACGCATGGTCCACGCCGAATAGCTCGAGTGCGAGCTTGGGTCGCAGGCTCCTCAGACTTGACACTCCGGAACCGCCGATCCGAAACTGCATAGATGCTTTGAGAAGATCCTCGGCCTTCTTTACGCCTGTCGCCGTGTTGGCGACCGTAAGCCAGCTGTCGGCACCGAGCCAGATAATCGGAACCTGGCGAATGTCGTACTTGACGTTGTCGCCGCCGGTCAAAAACGTATTCATGACCGTGCTCGATGGAAAGTGCAGCAGGGTCAGGCCGTCCGGTTTGCCAACGCTGAAAACGTAATTGGCCGCGACGAGCCCTCCGGCGCCGACCTGGTTCTGAACGACGATGGACGGGCTGCCGGGAATGTATTTTGATAGATAGCGTGCGAACAGGCGCGCACGAATGTCAATGGTGCCACCAGGCGCAAATCCGGCAATGATAGTCACCGTCTTGCCTGCATAAAACGGCTGCTCCGCTCCGGAGACAGCCGACGGATAAAATGCGAAAGCCAGAATGACACCGAGGGCCGTTCGAATTCTTCTTAGTTCCACTGAGACCTCCCAAGTCTTAGGCCGGATTATTCACGAATTTCCGCCCGAAGGAGCAAGCCTCTCGGATCGCGGCCAATAGAGTTGTATCTTGAGGCGGACAGCGAATATCTCGTGAGGGCAGTCATGGAGTGACATGCAACTCGCACCGAAGATGAACAGGTCGGCGCACCTGTGTACTCCGTGTCCGCTCTCTTCGAGGCTTGCTCCCTCCGCGCGAACTGTGTCAACTTTCCCCGACCAATGCATAACGCGGGTTAGAAGCAGGATTAAATGATAATTAGCCGGTGCAGTCAATCTTCTGTCTCAGTTTCGCTTCATAGGCGTTTGGCCATGCTCGCCTGAGAGGCTTTGCAAGATCCGTACGCCCGGAATGGCATCACGCTTGCTCTTGTGTCTCACCGTCAACTAAGGTGTCTATCAAAAAAACATAAGGAGCTAGACAATGGGATTAATCTCGCTTTTCCTGAAGGGCAAAATCCTACAAAAGCTACTCGGTAGCATCAGCCGGAACCCGCAATCGGGGCGAGCCGGAGGACTGTTAGGGCGAAAAGCCCTGTTCGCCGCTGTCGCAGCAATGGTTCTCAAACGCGCATTCCGCCGAAGGTAATCAGACACTCTTGATCATCGATTTTTCTGATTGTTTGTGCCACAAGTGCCTCCTCCACTTCGAGTTTCTAGACATGGTGTCGCCTTAGGACTACGGGATCGCAAGAAAGATAGTGCCGGGCTTTTGTTGTATCGTCGCTGTGGCGAGCTCCAAGTTTTCCTGGTGCACCCTGGCGGGCCGTTTTGGACAAAGAAGGACGCAGGTTCATGGTCGGTGCCGAAGGGCGAATTCTCGGAAGGTGAGGACGCGCTTCAAGCGGCGCGGCGTGAATT
>DATACQ010001063.1:0-4834 GCA_036258955.1 Binatia bacterium | reverse complement strand
TAGGCTAGTAGGCTCAAGATCCGGGTTTAGCCGAACTGTTGAAGCTCCTGCCTGCAAACGGGATAGAGCCCGCGGCTGCCAGGGGCCTGGTAACCAGCTTAATCTGTCAGCAAGACCAACGACCTCGTGAGCCCACCACTTCGCAGCCGCGGCGTGCGTACTCGATCAGCAGGCGGTTGATGGCTTCTTCAGGAATGCAATGGCGTCCCGCTTGTTTGCCGCCGTAAATCCTTTCCGCTTGCCCTCGTAAACCGATGAGGCGAGCATGGAACAGGCTAGGAGCAAGCTTTTTAGGTTGCACTCTGAAAAGCATGGAAGCTATATTTTCGACAACGCGCACTCTCGAATGAGAACGGGAGGTAAATTGTTATGCATTGCGCTCTCAGGGGTATCACCGTCCTTTGTCTGTTTATCCTTATACCCGGCACATTTGCCGCCAGCGCGTTGGCTGCACCGGTAGATGTGGTAATCACTCATGCGAGCATGAGTACTTCGGCAATACCGCTTTGGGTGACGCAGCGGCAGAATTTTTTCACGAAGTACGGGGTTAAAGCTCAGGTTGTTTGGGTACGCGGAAATCCGGCTCAAATCGCCACCCTAGCATCGGGCGACACCCAAATCGCTTACGGCGGCGCGACTACTGCGCTCGCCGCCGCGGTCGGCGGGAAAGATCTCAAAATGATCGCCAGCCTGAATAGCCGCGAGACCCTTGATTTAGTAGCGCGTCCTAATATCAAGCGGCCCGAAGAGCTGCGCGGGAAGAGATTCGGCATCCAAAGTATCGGCGGCGGGGTTTGGAAAACCGCGACCGTCTGGCTCGAGCACTTTGGACTCGACGAAAAACGCGACAACATTCAAATGATCGTCATCGGCGATGTCACCGTGCTGAGCCAGGCCGTGGAAACGGGAAGAATCGACGCGACCGTTGTACCGGGTTTTCTCAGCCGCCGCCTCGCTGAAAAAGGATTCAACGTACTCGGCCGCTCGGACAAGACGAAACTCCCTTCGATCGGGATGGCCGTTCTCGTCGAGCCGCCATATCTGCAGCAAAATGCCGAGACGCTCCAGAACGTTATGAAGGCCTTAGTCGAGGGGATGGTATTTTGTGCAAGCACCAAAAACAAACCGGCCGTCCTTGACACCATCACTAAACATTTCAAGCTCTCCGACCCCGCTGCCGCCGAATCGGCGTATCAGGACATTTTCGCTTTGATTCACGCTGAAGAGTACCGCAAGCCTTATGTTTCAGTCGACGGGCTGCGAGGCTTACAACGCATCATGAAAACACAGAACCCGAAAATCGGCGAAATCAATCCGGACAACCTGGTCGATACGACGATCATCCGCAAGATCGACCAGAGCGGTTTTTTCGAAAAGCTCTACGCGGAATACGGCGTGAAGTAGAAGCCGATCTCTTCGGCTTGAACGGCTTAAAACAAGTGAACGGCTTAACGATGATTACTATGCCAATTCACACGCAACTGTTGGGCTTCAAAACATCAGATAATGAGCGGCTCCATGGGCTCTTATTCACGCCGCCCGTTGAAACATCCGACTTAGCCTTGATTATGGTGCACGGTGTGGCCATGAACTTTTACCTGCCGCCACTGCCCACCTTTGGACAGGCGTTGGCTGGCGCAGGCTATCACTGCTTCGTCATCAACACCCGCGGGCATGATTGGATCGCTCGCGCCGGCAATCTGACCAAATTCGGCGGGGCCGCCTATGAAACTTTTGAAGAATGCCTGCTCGACCTCGACGGCGCCATCGACGGCATGGCGCAGATCGGTTACAGGCGTTTCATCCTGGTCGGCCACAGCTTGGGCTGCGTGAAGTCGCTTATCTACCAGGGTACCCGGCAGCGCGCTAATATCATCGGGATTATTTCCTGTTCGTGTCCAAAGCAGTTTTACTCTGCCCGGGCCGAAGAGCAGCCTGAATTTGAGGAGCTAATGGCCCAAGCCGAACGCCTGATCGCCGAGGGAAAGGGAGAGGAATTTCTCTGGGCTCAGACCAGCGGCGCGGTGGGAATATTCACGGCCAGGACCTATGAAAACAAATATGGACGCCATGAAAAGAACGATGTCCGACCGCACGCGGCGCGTTTGGGGTGCCCGCATCTAGCGTTGGCGGGCGACGCCGAACATCGGTTCTTCCTTGAGTATGCGAAGGAGCTCGCCGAGGCCGGCGGGACTTCCGCCAGCTACCGGATCGTTCGCAATTCCAATCACTTCTACACCGGTCATGAAACCGAGGTCGTTGAGATCATTGGGGACTGGCTCAAACAGTTTCGCAACTAACCTACGGCGGCATCACAGTCTGCAATCACCGACCTTGTCTTCTTCCCTATGAAGTACCAGACTCAAATCTGCACGTATAAAACTGTCGATAATGAGCGCCTTCACGGCGCGCTTTTGACTCCCGCCGGCTTGCCTTCGGACGTGGCCCTGGTGTTCGTGCACGGTGTCGCGATGAACTTTTACTTGCCGCCGCTGTTCGAGTTCGGCAAAGAACTGGCGGCGCGCGATCTTCACTGTTTCGTCATCAATACTCGCGGGCACGACTGGATCTGCAGGGCAGGCAACTTGACCAGGTTTGGAGGCTCGGCATACGAAAACCTCGAGGACTGCCTACTTGATCTAGACGGCGCGCTAAAATTCTTAGCCAAGCTCGAGTATCGACGTTTCGTTCTCATCGGCCACAGCCTTGGCGCGATCAAGTCGATCATATACCAGGGCACCCGGCAACGTTCAGACATAGCCGGCGTTGTTTCCTGCTCCGTGCCGAAACAGTTTTATTCAGAGCGCATCAGCCGCCAACCGGAATTCCGCGATCTCATCGAACAGGCGGAATCGATGTTAGCAAACGACAAAGGTGAAGAACTCATGTTCGTGCCTGTAGGCGCCACGCCGGGAATTTTTAGCGCCCGAACGCATCTTGATAAATACGGCAAAGACGACCGCAACGATTGCCGGCCTTTCGCCAAGAAGATCGGCTGCCCTTTACTCGCGGTCGTAGGAGGAGCCGAGCCGAAGTTTTTTCACGAATACGCGAAAGAGTTGGTCGCAAATGCCTCCAATTCCACATACGCGAAAGTGGATGGGGCAAACCACTTCTATAACAGACATACTCGTGAGATGGTTGACTTGATCTACGGTTGGCTGGCGCGGCTACTCACCATGGCTCCTCTCCACCTCAAACGGACGGACGCGCATCAACGAGGCGGAGCTCAGTAGTGGTGATGACGCATCGTTCGAAGCAACTAGAAGCTAAAAGGAGGGCGATTTCCATGAAACGTTATGGCCGATTGCATTTGGCAAGTTCTGTTTTCGCCGTAGCTCTCCTAATCGCAACGCAAGTCACGCGGGTTTCGGAAGTCGCCGCCGCTGCGGCGCCGGCAAAGCATGTTGTCGGCTATGCCACCCACGTGGCGCGGGTTTTACCGCTCTGGCTGGCGGGAGAGCAGAAGTTTTTCCTCAAGCACGGTATCGATATCGATCCGGTGTTCATCCGCGGCGCCCCTACTTTAGTGGCAGGCCTTGCCGCTGGGAGCATCCATATGGGACGTACGGGAGGTCCCGCAACTCTGGGCGCCGCATCCGCGGGGCACGAATTTAAGATCGTCGCAACGTTTTCGAGCCGCAACACCTATGATCTCGTGGTCCGGCCCAACATAAAGCGAGCCGAAGACCTTCGCGGCAAGACTTTCGCGGTGACCAGCATCGGGGGCACCAGTTGGATGGGTGTATTGCTCTGGCTCGAGCATCTCGGTCTCGATCAGCAGCGCGATAATATCCGTTTTCAGGTAATCGGCGACCAAGCGGTGCAAGTGCAATGCGTCGAGAACGGCCTTTGCGACGCAGCGGCCGTGGACGGCGTGTTTACGAAGCAACTGAAACAAAAGGGCATGATCGTGCTCGGTGAATATACCGAACTGACAGCGCCGCTCGTAAGCCAAGCCGTGGTCGTGCCCGGCGCGTTGCTACAACAACGGCCCGAAGTTCCCGAGAACTATATAAAGGGCGAGCTCGAAGCGCTGGCGTTCGCCCTCGCGCCGAAAAATAAGCCGGCCGTAATCAAATCTCTCATGCGCAATTTAAAAGTGAACGAATCAAGCGCCGAAGACGCCTATCTCGACCTAATACGAGGGGTCGATCGAAAACCGTTTGCATCTCTGGAGGGCTTACGTAACGTGCAGCGGCTGTTGAAAACGCGCAATCCGAAGGTCGGCGAGGTCAAGGCTGAGGACATCATCGATAACCGCATCATGCGCAAACTCGACGAGAGCGGCTTCATCGAGCGTACCTACGCCGCGCATGGGGCTAAATCGTAATTCGCCGCAAAACCTTCGATCGGCTGTTTTGCCGGCGTGATCGTTTAAACGGTCAAAATTCCGGAGCGGACGTTATGATGGACAACCAAGCAAACATCACGCGACATAATTTTCTTAGGCTGCGGGCAAGTCTGCCGTGCTCTCTTCAGGCTTCTAGCAAGCTGGTATCGAAAGCCGAGATTACACGAGTGCTGCAGAGGTGTGCAGCAGTGAAGTTAACCAGCTTATGACACAGATCTGTCCCTACGGATCTTGGAAATCGCCCATCAGCCCTGAGCTCATAGCGGCGGGCGAGGTCGGACTCGAGCAAGTCCGAACGGATGGCGGTGATCTCTACTGGATTGAGCGGCGTGCTCACGAGGGCGGACGGAAGGTTGTCGTGCGCCGCTCGTCGGATGGAAAAATAGGCGATGTCACCCCCGCGGGATTCAACGCGCGCACGCGAGTACACGAATACGGCGGCGGCGACTATGCGGTTTATGGTGGAACGGTCGTTTTTTC
>DATACQ010001062.1:0-2731 GCA_036258955.1 Binatia bacterium | reverse complement strand
TACCAGCGAATGGGGCCTACCGAAGGATAAGCTCTGGGCCACCGTTTATCTAAATGACGATGAGGCCGAAAAGCTCTGGGCGAAGATCAGCGGTCTGCCGCCGGAGCGTATTCGCCGTTTCGGTGAGAAGGAAAACTTTTGGGAGATGGGCGATACGGGTCCTTGCGGCCCGTGTAGCGAGATCCATCTCGATCGCGGTCCTGAGGCCTGCGATAAACGAGGCTGCCTGGGCCATGAATGTCGGGTAAACGGCGACTGCGCCCGCTACATCGAACTCTGGAATCTGGTGTTCATCCAGTATAACCGGAGGGAAGACCGCAGCCTGACTGAGTTACCAGCGAAACACGTCGATACGGGCATGGGGTTCGAGCGCATTACGGCCGTCCTGCAAAAGGTACTGTCCAACTACGACGTCGATTTCATGCGCGACTTGACCGCCACCACCGAACAGTTAAGCGGCAGAAAGTATGGCGCCGATAGTGCTACGGATGTTTCATTTCGGGTCATCGACGATCACGCCCGCGCGGTGAGTTTCTTGATAGCTGACGGGGTGATGCCGAGCAATGAGGGACGGGGCTATGTCTTGCGCCGTTTGCTTCGCCGAGCCGCGCGCCATGGTAGGCTGATCGGTTTGAATCAACCTTTTCTGCATCGGGTCGCGGAAACAGTCGTGTCGGTCATGGGCGCTGCCTATCCGGAATTGCGGGTGGAAGAGCAGCGCATCGCCGAGGTGATTCGCGCCGAAGAAGAACGTTTCGGCGAGACACTGGACCGTGGACTGATATTGCTCGAGGAAGCCACAGCCAAAGTTAAAGCCGCCCAGTCGAAAACTCTGCCGGGGGATGTTGCCTTCAAACTCTATGATACTTACGGATTCCCGCTGGACTTGACCGAAGACATCCTCAGCAACGAGCACATCACCGTCGATCAGGCTGGCTTCCAAAAGCTCATGGAAGAACAGCGTACACGTGGTCGAGAGAGTCGAGGATCGGTACTTATCACTCCACTCGCAGGTTCCCCGTCGTTATCAGGTAATCCTCCCGTGGTGTGTTTCATAGGTTATGATCGCCTGGAGGGCGAATCGAACGTGCTCGCGATTTACCAGAACGGCGCAGGCAAGCAAGAGGCCGTTGAAGGTGAGGAAGTTGAAATACTGACCGCCGAGACGCCCTTTTACGGCGAGTCCGGTGGCCAGGTGGGCGATCGCGGAACGATTCAGACTTCGCGCGGGGATTTGCTCGAAGTTGCCGATACTCAACATCCGGCACCGCAGCTCACCGCACATCGCGCACGCGTTGTAAAAGGGCGATTGCAAGTCGGCGATCAGGTGCAGTTAGAGGTGGATCGCAAGCACAGACAACGGGTGAGGCTCAATCATTCGGCGACCCATATTCTACACTCAGTACTACGGCGGGAACTCGGGCCTCATGTGCGGCAGGCGGGCTCGCTAGTAGCGCCTGACAGGCTGCGCTTCGATTTTCATCATAGCGGGCCAATTGCCGACGAAAAACTCGCCGCCATTGAGAACCAGGTCAACAGCCACGTGCGCGAGAACGCACGCGTGATCATAGAAGAAATGAAGTTTCAGGAGGCCATCGGCGCCGGCGCATTAGCTTTCTTCGGCGACAAATACGGTGAACGGGTGCGGGTGGTAAAGATCGGCGAGTTCTCGACTGAGCTTTGCGGGGGAACTCATGTCGGGCACTCCGGAGAAATAGGCCTCTTCAAACTTCCGTTCGAGACGGGCATCGCGGCCGGTGTGCGTCGCGTAGAGGCTTTAACTGGCGACGGTGCGCTCGAGTTGATCGGCGCTTACGAGCGGCGCCTGAAAGAGATCGGCACGTTACTGCGCGGCACGGCGGATGACGCCGTCGACAGAGTCAAACGCTTGTTGGAACGCCAGAGGGAACTCGAAAGAGAAATAGAAAAACTGCGCGGTCAGTATGAAAAGGACCAAATTTCGGATTTGGTCGCCCAGAAGCAGCAGGTTGATGGAGCCAACATGGTGGTCAGCCGGGTGGACGGGCTGGACGCCAAACAGTTGCGCGATATGGCCGATCAGTTGAAAGAAAAACTCGGCTCCGGCGTTGTAATCCTGGCCAGTGCAAGCGATGCGAATGTTAACCTGGTTGCGTCAGTGAGCAAGGACCTCACTAGGAAACTTCATGCCGGCAACATCGTAAAGGAATTGGCGCGGATGGTCGGCGGCGGCGGCGGTGGCCGGGCCGATTTCGCCCAAGCAGGCGGGAAAGAGCCGGCCCAAATTTCCGCCGCCCTGAAGCGCGCCGAAGAGCTGATCAGGGCAGCGCAATGATTTTGCTCGAGGTGATGTCAAACATGGGCTTTCCAGCGCCTTCCTATCGTACGCGAACACCCGATTAGTCGAGTGATAAAGATTCTGATCAAGAAGCGCTTCGAGAAAACTACGGGATTCTGCGACATCATAGATACCACTCCCGAGCTCAGAAGCGAGCTTCAGTCAGAAAAGATCACGTGCGGGCAAGTCACCCTTTTTGTGTCCGGTTCCACCGCCGCCCTGAGAACCATCGAATACGCGCGCGGCCTCGTGCAGGATGTGAAGGAGTTTGTTGAAAGACTGATTCCTTCCGATCGAAGATATTGTCACGATGCCCGGCCCCATCACTTTTTAGCCCATCGCTGGTCGTTCCGATTGAGAATAGCGCAGGCCGCTCGGTCGCTGGCAGCCGATCGTTCTGCTGGATTTGACAAC
>DATACQ010001061.1:0-3010 GCA_036258955.1 Binatia bacterium | reverse complement strand
TTTAGGCTATCGGCAGCGAAAGGGCGAAAATGACTTTGAAGCTGCCTGCTTGGGTGTCTTGGGTACTTCAGGCTCACCCCTCCATCTCGCGGTAGCTAGGTTCAACTGCGGAATCGGGTTCAAGCCCCCGCTGCCAAACCTCGTGCACTCAACTCTTGCGCTCTGTGCTTAGCTCATTTTCAGTCAAATTACGCCTATCATGATGAACGCAAATGAGAACCAGCGCATTATGCTCGAGGCATCATTGAAAAAAACGATGCCGATCAAAAAGGTTCCTGCAGCTCCAATTCCCGTCCACACAGCGTAAGCGGTTCCGATAGGAATGTCTCGCTGCGCCATCCAGAGGAAAAAACCGCTACACCCCATCGCAAGGACAGCGACGACGATGAACAGGACGCGAAATCCAGTGGTCTGCGACAGCTTGAATCCAACAGGCCAGCCGATCTCAAAAATCGCGGCAAGAAGCAGATAAATCCACGCTAGTGGGATGCTATAAACTCCGTTCCAGTCCATTCCAACCGTTGCACTCGTTGCAGGTCGTTCTGATTCTTTCCGACTATAAGGGTCCAATTCGTTTAGGCGCTTCCTTTAAAGGTTTGCTTCTTCGCAACACGCGAGAGGATTTCCTAACTATCCTCCCGCGCGTGGTGCGGTGAAAGGAGGAAGGACGGGCCTGGAACGACTGAACAATTGGAAGGGCTGGAACTGGAGCGTAGCGACTCAGTGCTGCTGGTGCATTGCCGCCGCGCGTCTTTGCATTTCCTCAGGCGCAACATCTTCGATGTGAGTCGCGAACGACCAGGAATGGCCGAAGGGGTCTTCCAGAGTAGCCATCCGATCACCGTAGAATTGATCCGCGGGCGGTCTGAGTACCTTGGCTCCCGCGGCTTCCGCTTGTTTGACCAAAGCGTCCACGTCTTTGACGTAGACCAATATGTTGACCGGTGTGCCACCAATCGATTTCGGGCTGCGAAAGTTCATTTCCGGATGTTCGTCGGCAAGCATAATCGGGGCATTGCCAATCTTCACCTCAGCGTGCGCGAGTTTACCGTCAGGCATAGGCATGCGCATAACTTCTACTGCACCAAATGCTCTCTGGTAAAACTCCATCGCTTGTGCACCGTCGTTAACGCACAAGTATGGCGTCGCACCTCGGTATTGATCGGGAATAGGTTTAACTTTTTTCCGTGCCATGGCTTTCCTCCGTTCCAATGTCCAGGTTGTTTGATGCGAGAATGTTTTGAGATCTCACGAGCTCGGAACGCCGGTCAGATGCCTCTCATCGCAAGCGAACGCTAGGGATCTAAGAAAGCATACCGCTGATTCCAATGACACCACTCTTACTTGCGGTTTCTCGACCGCACGAAATAGAGCACATTGATTCCGGCTGGCCGGTTACGGCCCTTCTGTTGTTACGCTAGTGCTGACCCGCGAATCGCTACGGCGAAACTCGTCTCGCTCGGGAATGACAAAGATCAGCACAAGGTACAGCAAAATCGCCAACCCCGCAGAAAGAAACGCGAGTATCACCCAACCTACTCTCATCAAAGTAGTGTCCATGCCGAAGTATTCAGCTAGGCCTGCGCAGATCCCGGCGATCTTGCGATCCTGCCGCGATCGGTACAGCCTCTTACTTGTCCAAACCGACTCTCGCAAATTGGACCCGCAATACCTGCACTTGACCGCTTCGTCCTGAATTTCTTCGGCGCAGTAAGTACAGTTTTTCATTGAGCCTCCGTGCTGTCGTTACGCTCCAGGCGTTCTCAATCCTTCAAAGCTTCGGGAGCATCGGTGGTGCGCGCATTATTCATGCGTCGCGTAAACGCACCGGCAAAAATCTTTACAATCGACTTCGCGCCATCTCTGTAGCCATTATCGAAGTCTTGCACCACGGCGCAAATTTTCAAGGCCGATATGCGCGTTTATTCGGCGGCCAAAAATACTTCCGCCCCACTGTCCTGGAACTGAAACAGTTTACCTGGGGATCTCGGTACTGTAGCGCCACGGCGGTTCTGTTTCAGATCACGGAGGCTTTGCAGTAAATATCTCTTCGTTAGCTAATGTCGAGCGTGTGGCACTTTCCTTGCTGTTTTTGCTCCGCTCACGGCGGAACGCGTGCATGAAAAGACTCGATTTCTTGCTGCTTCTCGTACTGGGATTTCTACTAGACGCGCCGCCGAGCTATGGCGTGCAACTGGAGGGGCTCGACGTCGAGCGCGCGTGGCGGGTGCACGATGTTGAGATCACGGGAAACGCGCGACTGTCCGACGATCTTATCGAAAGCGCATTGCTCACTCGCGCGCGGCCTTGGTACCGCTTTTGGGAAGAACGCCCGCTGTTCGATGCAGTGACGTTCCGTGAAGATCTCGAGCGCTTAAAGCGATTGTACGAATCCCGCGGTTTTTATCATGCAGCGGTGGGTTACGATTTATTGACGGATGAAGAGAAGGGTCTGTTGACGGCGCGCATCGAAGTGTCCGAAGGACCTCCCACCATAGTTGCCGAAGTGGATGTGCAGGTCATCGGCAATGCCAACTTTCCCGAAGCGCTACCGATAAAAACCGGTGACGTTTTCACCGAAGACGCGTACCAACAGAGCGAACAAGTTCTTCAACAATTCTACAGCGATCTGGGCTATGCCTACATCGAGAGCGAACGCAAAGCTCAGATCATCCTCGATGAGAATGCAGCGCTTCTCGATTACAACGTAACGCCCGGCCCGTTGAGTAATTTTGGGCCGACCAGTGTGAAGGGCCTGCGCAACGTCGAACCGGAAATAGTTTTACGTGAGCGAACCTACGAGGAAGGCGAAACCTTCTCGTTGAAAAAGCTCGCCGAAACACGGAACCGGCTGGTGGCGCTCGATCTCTTCGGCACGGTGAACGTGGCGCCGCAAAAATTGCCGGAGAAGCCGCCGCTCGTACCCATGATCATCGATGTGACGGAAAAGGAACCGCGCGAGCTGCGGCTCGGGGTCGGCTTCGGCAGCGAAGATCGTTTTCGCACGCAG
>DATACQ010001060.1:0-6041 GCA_036258955.1 Binatia bacterium | reverse complement strand
GAGAAGCGGCCGGACGATCCTACCCTAAAGTCCTGGATCATGAGCTGTTGAGCGAGAGTGAAAGAAATTCAGGGGTCAAATACAAAGTGCCACCCATTCAAGGCAGCATTTCCGGCAGCCGCTTCAGCATGAGCGGCGCTTTGCCGACCGGGCTGTGGGGTGACCAGTTGGCGGTCGGCACCGACCATAAAGGTAGCTTTGCCGGGGTGCGGTTGCCCATCCCGCTCCTCAAAGATTTTATCCCCGTGGACCTCACGGTCCATGGCCGGCCAGGCGGTTTTTCCGTCTATCCGCGCATCCACAGCGGCGCTGGTAACGCTGAAGACGCGGAGCTATACCGTTGAAGATTCGTATAAGGAATCTTCTGCTCTGGTGGTGGGCACATCGCCGGAGCGGTATGCGGCGCTGAAAGGCGGCTCGGTGCACGCCTCCTTCATGGGTCCGCCGTTTACTTTCCGCGCCGCTAAAGACAACTTCCGCAAGCTGGCCAATTTTCATGATCACCTGGGGCCGATCCTTTTTACGACGGACTTCGCGCATTCGAATTACATCAAGTCGAACCGCGCGGAAATCGTGCGCTACCTGAGACGATGATCGAAGCAACCCGCTGGCTCTATGATCCGAAAAACAAAGAGGAAGCGCTGAGCATCCACATGAAGGTTGTCAAAGGAGGTCGCGAGAGCGCCGAGGAGGACTACAAGTACTTGGTCCAAGATTTTCAGCCGTTCCCGAGGCACGGCACCATCAGCAAAGTTTCGTATGACAAAACCATGGAGCTCAGGGCTAAGGAAGGCTTGTATCAAGGCAAGAAAGTGCCGCCTATGAGCGAATACGTAGAAAGTTCTCTGATCGACGAAGCCTTGAACAAATTGGAAAGTAGTTGCGCGCCTAGTAAAGGAGATTGCATCCACGGCAGTGCAGGAAGGCCCGCGATGGCCGGCGAAGGCGACCATCATCCAGGTCCTGCGGCCGCAAGAGACCATCTGGATTGCCCGCTTTCACGGGGTGATTGAGCGGCAGAATAGGTAATATCAGCCAATAAGTTTTGGATTACTGAGGAAGGTCATTTATGAGATCGACCAGCAGAATACTACTTGTGATCGCACTTATTCTTATCGCCTTCGTAACAGCTGCGAGCGCGCAAGGTTTGAAAAAAATTCGGATCGGGTATCCCTCGCTGAGTTTCCGGCAGAGCAATGTCTGGGTGGCCAAAGAAATGGGGCTTTTCAACAAATACGGGCTGGAGGTGGAGCCGATCTTTCTCCGCGGCGGACAGATGGCAACTCAGGCACTAGTCGCGGGCGACCCGCCTATCGTCAATATTGGCACAGTCGTACAAGCGAGCCTGCGCGGCCATAATCTGGTGCTGGTGGCCGCGGTTGAAAACAACTATGACCAGATCGTTTTCGCCCGTCCTAACATCACACGATTGGAGCAACTCAAAGGAAAGGCATTCGGCGTCAGCGGTTTCGGCTCGGCGACACACTACGCCTCGACTATTCTGATCAAGCACCTCAACTTTGACCCCAAGGATCTGGCGCTTATACCCACCGGTGCGGACGCCGAGCGTCTCGCCGCGCTCAGCACGGGGAAAATTGACGCCACGTTCTTTAGCTCTTCAGCGGCTCCGGTAGCCAGAAAAGCCGGCTTTACCGAGCTCTTGCAGATCGCGGATCTCGGCGTCGAGGTACAGGGGAACGGCTTTGCGACCTCAAGGACCTATATTCAGACGAACCGAGAAACCGTCAAGAATGCGCTCAAAGGATTTGTCGAGGCCATTTATTTTGTCTTCGCGAACAAGAAAGAAGCGCAGAAGGTGTTTGCCAAATACATGCGAACCAACGACGCCGCCGTCCTCGAAGATTCCTATGAAGGGTATATCAAAATGATTCCCAAGAAGCCTTACCCGACTCTCAAAGGCATTCAGTTCATGCTTGAGATGCTCGCGCCGGCAATACCCGAGGCAAAAACCGCAAAGCCCGAGCAGTTCGTCGATTTGAGCTTTCTACAGGAACTGGAAAGAGAGGGTTTTTTTAACGAGATGGCAAAACGCTATCCGAGCAAGTAAAACTAAGGAAAGTGGATTAATGAGTATTGAACTAAGCAACTCGGAGTAATGGGTTCGGAGCGCCCAACACTCCAACACTCAACTTGCTTCGAAAGGAGACCATCATGGAAAAAAAAATTATCCAACCAAAGGCCTTGAACGACCCTCGGCCGAGATACTCCCAGGGGATCGAGACCACTGGCGGAAAACTGCTCTTTGTTGCCGGCCAAACGGCGTCCGATAAGGACGGCAACGTCGTCGGCAAAGGCGACATCAAGGCCCAAACCAAACAGGTTTTCGCCAACCTCTCAGCGGTGCTTCAAGAAGCGGGCGGCACCCTCGATGATTTGGTGATGACGACGACTTATATAACCGACCGGGAATACCGGGAAGGCTATAACGAAGTGCGGCGGGGACTCTACAAAAGTGATCCGCCGACGAGCACGTTGGTAATCGTCAAGGGTCTTGCGCATCCCGACTACCTGATCGAAATCGCCGGAATCGCCGTAATCTGAATGAAAGTCACCGTCCTGGACGATTACCAAAATGCGCTGGGCAATACGGCTCCGATCCAGCGCTTGAGAGAAAAAGCCGAGGTACGGATCCTCACTGAAAAGCTCGCGTCGGAAGACGCGCTGGCGCGCGCGGTGGCGGATTCTAAAGCGCTGATTCCAATACGTGAACGGACGAAGTTCCCCGCCTCACTATTGCAAAAACTTCCCGCGCTTGAGCTGATCTCGCAGACCGGCAATCACGCTTATCATATCGATATGGAAGCAGCGACCGGCGCAGGTATCCTCGTTTGTCTGGCGCCTGGCGGCAACAGCACGACGGAATTGGCGATGGGCCTGATGCTCGCGATCATGCGCCGCATTCCGCAGAGCGATGCGGCCATGCGCCGCGGCGAGTGGCCGCTCGTACTTGGCTATGTTCTAAAAGGCAAAACACTGGGAATCTTGGGTCTAGGAAAAATCGGCACCGAAGTAGCGGCCATCGGTCGAGCTTTCGGAATGCGAGTTATTGCCTGGGGACCCACCCTAACCCAGGAGCGCGCGGCCAAATCACAGGCCGCGTTCATGTCACTGGACGATGTGCTGCGCAGCGCCGACGTTATCTCGGTGCACCTGAAGCTCTCCGAACAAAGCAAGGGTCTGCTCGACGAACGGCGCCTGCGCAGCATGAAAAAAACCGCTTACTTGGTTAATACCGCGCGCGGCGCTATTGTCGACGAGACAGCGTTAGTCAAAGTTCTCCAGGAGCAAGCGATCGCAGGCGCCGCCCTCGATGTCTTCCAGGAAGAGCCAATGCCGGCGAAACATCCGCTTCTCGAGTTGGACAACGTTGTGCTAACACCTCACCTCGGCTGGCCCACCGATTCGGGCTTCGAAGGCTTCGCCGAAAATGCGGTGGCAAACATTCTCGACTTTATGGACGGTAAGCTCACCCGCGCGCTGAATCCCGAAGCCGCCCGCAATCGCAAAACAATTTCGTAGTCCGGCTGAATCGTTCCTGCAAAAACCGGCAGGCGCGCTAAGTCTTGGCCGCTTTCCTGACAGCACCCGGCGTGAGTGCGCTCGACAACGCGCTGGTAGCGCTAAGGCCTTTATTGGCCGCCTCCAGCGACCTTCCAGTATACGGCGGCGGAGCATGATAACTGCGCCCCGCGATCATCACGACAGTAAAGGTGTCCTAGATCTCCTTAGAATCAGCCGGTAGCGGTGAGGAAGTGGCATGAAAGGAGGGTGAGGCCGCCATCGACAATAAACGGCGGTTCTCGAATTTCAACGACAGCGCAAATTTGACTTGGTGAGCGTCCTGTAGTTATTTGAAGTCGTTTCGGAAGTGCGGATTATAACACGTCTCAGCCGTTGCTCTCAGCAGCCAGCCCGGAGCTCCTTGAGGTGGTCCATGGCATTTGACAAAGAACTCGCAAAAAAAGTCCTGGCTCAGATCGATCGCGACGAACTGGCACAGCTCGGCTGTGATTTGACCAGCATCCCAAGCCCGACGGGCCAGGAAAAGGCCATCGCCCAGTTTATTCTCGACTGGTACGCAGCCAATGGCATCAAAGCGGTGCGGCAGGACGTCGAGTTCGACCGGCCGAATGCCGTCGGGATCGTAAAGGGCAACGGAAGCGGCCTGAGTCTGGGCTTCAATGGCCACACGGACACGAGCTTCACCGGGACCGCGGAAGACGCGCGCATGGTCGCGAAAATGGAGCCTGAAAGCGATCTCAAAGGCAAGATCGTCGGCGGCAAAGTGCAGGGCCTCGGAATCTCCAACATGAAAGGCGGCGTGGCGGCTTTCATGATCGCCGGCAAGGCGCTCAAAAAAAGCGGCATTAAACTGATGGGCGATGTCATTCTTGCGGCCGTTGTAGGCGAGATCTCGCGGACGCCCATCGGTCCCTGGCAAACAAAGGAGTATCGCGGCGAAGGCGCCGGAACGCGCCACCTCCTGACCCATGGCATGCATTCCGATTACGCGGTCGTGGCGGACGGCTCGGATATGAATATCGTTTGGACGCAAAACGGGGTCGTGCAAGTCAAGATTCAAACGTTCGGCAAGGCGGAGGCGGCATGGGGCTCGAGCCGCTCAACGCACCCCATGCAAAAGATGAACGCGATTGTCAGGATGACGAAAATCATCGAAGCCGTCGAACGATGGGGCGCGGAGTTCGAATCGAAGTATGTCTACAATTCTCCGACCGGACCTCTGACACCCAAAGTCAACATTGGCGGCATCGAAGGAGGCGCGCCCTATCGCCCCAACTACTTCCCGGGTGTCTGCGCCATCTACGTCGATATCCGGATGCCGCCCCAAGTACGTCCAACGCAAATTCAGCACGAGTTGGAAAAGACTCTAAACGCGACGGGGATCGAATATGATCTGGATGTTTACAAATCGCTGCTTGGCCATGAAGGCAAAAACGTAGAGCCGCTAGTCTCCAGCGCCGAAGAAGTCTACCAGTTTCTGTTTGGCGAGAAGATCAAGCCCGAGGCTCCGGACCGCGCCAGCATCTGGACCGACACCAATGTGTACAACGAATTGGGCATCCCGGCGATCAAAATAGGCCCGCGGGGGCGGCGTATCGGGCCGCGCAATGAAGAAATCGAGATCGATACGATGGTCAAAGCGGCGCAGCTCTACGCGCTCTTGGCGTTGGACATCTGCAGCCGCGAGAAAGCCTAGCCGGATTATTCTTGAGATTGCGGCCGATGAGCAAGCCTCCTCAGTATCGCCAGTCGTCCGCGTTTGACTCCTGGGCCTTGAGTTTAATCTCAGGGCAAAACTCCAGACGCGGGGCACGAGAGTTATCTGCTCAATTTCCCGCAATCGTCATTTGTGAAATTTTTATGGTCGGCGAGCATATGCGCCCTCGCATTTCCAGATCGTTGCCGACCATCTCAATGTTTTGAAACATGTCCTTTAGGTTTCCCGCAATCGTTACTTCTTCGACGGCGTGAGTCAATTCGCCATTCTCGATCCACAGTCCGGCCGCACCCCGTGAATAATCGCCGGTCACCATGTTAACGCCGAAGCCGATCAATTCGGTAACATAGAAACCTTTTCTCACGGAACCGATGATCTCCTCGGGAGAGTGCTTTCCCGGCACCAGATAAAAATTCGCCGGTGAAACTCCTGGAGGCTCACCGACTGAACGCGAGGCATTGCCGGTGGAGCGCATACGTAGTTTTCTGCCGCTGTAGCTATCGAGCAGATAACTCTGCAGCTTGCCGTCCTCGACGATAATTTTCTTTCTGGTCGGGAGGCCCTCGCCATCGAAGGGCTTGGACCCGAGCGCGCCAGGAATCGTCGGGTCATCGATCACGGTGATCGCACTGGAGCCGATCTGCGTGCCAAGCTTGCCGATCAGAAACGAAGCACCTTTATACAGCGCATAGCCCGAGATCGCGGAGGACAAATTCCTTAGTAGCGATGCGGCCATCTCGGGATCGAAAACGATAGGCACTTCGCAGGTTTTGATCTTGCT
>DATACQ010001059.1:0-10404 GCA_036258955.1 Binatia bacterium | reverse complement strand
TATTCAGCCTTCACGGCATCATCATGATTTTTCTTTTTCTCATCCCGGCGATCCCGGCAACTCTCGGCAATTTCCTCGTGCCGATGATGATCGGCGCGCGCGATCTCGCCTTTCCCCGCCTGAACCTCGCGAGCTGGTACGTGTTCGTGCTGAGCGGGCTTTTCATTCTGGGCGCGATGATCGCCGGCGGCGTTGATACCGGGTGGACTTTTTATACGCCGTACAGCAGCACCTACAGCAATACCTATGTGGTCGCCACGGCTTTGGGAGCTTTCATCGCCGGCTTCTCCACGATCATGACCGCGCTCAATTTTATCGTCACCATCCACACCATGCGCGCGCCGGGGCTCACCTGGTTTCGGCTGCCGCTATTCATCTGGGCCCACTACGCGACCAGCTTGATCATTCTGTTAGGCACGCCGGTGCTGGCGATCTCGATTGTACTGGTGGGGCTGGAACGCATTTTCGGGCTCGGCATTTTCGATCCGCGTTTCGGCGGCGATCCGATTCTCTTTCAGCATCTGTTCTGGTTTTATTCCCATCCGGCGGTCTACATCATGATTTTGCCGGCCATGGGCGTCATCAGCGAGCTGGTCACGTGTTTCGCGCGGAAAAGAATCTTCGGCTACAGCTTCATCGCGTTTTCCAGCATCGCGATCGCCGTGGTCGGCTTCTTCGTTTGGGGTCATCACATGTTCGTCAGTGGCCAATCCGTTTTCGCCGGGATGGTGTTTTCCTTCCTCAGCATGCTGGTGGCAATCCCCTCCGCGATCAAAGTCTTCAACTGGACCGCCACCTTGTACAAGGGCTCGGTGGTCCTCGACACGCCGCTCCTTTACGCGCTGGGCTTCATTGGACTCTTTACCATCGGCGGGCTGACCGGAATTTTTCTCGCGGCCCTGGGGCTCGATGTTCACGTGCACGACACCTATTTCATAGTTGCTCATTTTCACTACATCATGGTGGGCGGCACGATCATGGGTTATTTGGGCGGGCTGCATTTTTGGTGGCCGAAGATGTCCGGCCGGCTCTATCCGGAAGGCTGGGCCAAGTTCGCGGCGCTCGTGATCTTCGTCGGTTTCAACCTGACTTTCTTTCCGCAGTTTATTCTCGGCTATCTTGGCATGCCGCGTCGCTATGCGGTGTATCCGGAGGAATTTCAGGTGCTCAATGTCATGTCTTCGGCGGGCGCTTCGATCCTGGGTGTCGGGTACGTGATCCCGATGATCTATTTCATCTGGTCGATGCGTTACGGCAAGCTGGCCGGACCCAATCCTTACGGCGCCACCGGGCTCGAGTGGCAGACCCAGTCGCCCCCGATGCCGGACAATTTCGCCACCACCCCGACGGTTACCGAGGAAGCTTACGCTTACGGAATGAGGGAGCGAAGCAGTGGCTGAAGCACATAGCGTCGTTGCGCACCAGTTCGACAACAGCGTCCAACAACAAGAGGCCGCAAGCCTAGGCATGTGGGCTTTTCTTACCACCGAGGTACTTTTCTTTGGCGGAATGTTCCTGGCGTATACGGTTTATCGCATTGCGTACACGCAGATATTTGCGGAGGCGAGCAATCACCTGGACATCGCGCTCGGAACCGTCAACACCGCGGTCTTGATCGGCAGCAGTCTCACGGTGGTCCTGGCCGTGCACGCGGCCCAGCAAAATAAGCCCCAGCTGCTTTTCTGGATGCTGCTGCTTACGGTCGTCCTTGGCGTGGTGTTTCTGGGCATCAAATTCACAGAATACCACCACAAGTACGAGGAGCATTTGATTCCCGGGTTGGATTTCCGCTACCCCGGCGAGCAGTCCCGGCAGGCGGCGATTTTCTTTTCTTTGTATTTCGCCATGACAGGCATGCACGCGTTGCACATGATTATCGGTATCGGCGTGTTTCTGGTGATCGCCATGCAGGCGCGCCGCGGCCGTTTCTCCAGCGTCTATCACACGCCGGTCGAAATGGCAGGGCTCTACTGGCATTTCGTAGATATCATTTGGATTTTTCTCTTTCCGCTTTTTTACCTCCTCGGGCGGCACGTATGATCACGTTGAAAACGTACTTTATCGTTTTCACAGCACTGCTAGTGCTTACGGCGCTGACGACGGGAGCGGCATTCGTCAATTTGGGAGCATTCAACGTGGCGGTTGCCATGAGCATTGCGGTTGTAAAAGCGCTGCTGGTCGCGCTTTACTTCATGCACCTGCGCCACTCCGCGCGCCTGATCCTGGTCTTTGTGATTGCAAGCCTCGCCTGGCTCGGTCACCTGATCGTCGGCTCCCTTTGGGATTACCTGACCCGCTCATGGTAGGAGAAAGGAAAGTGGAGAAAGTATGAAGGATGAGGGCGGAAGACGAAGAATAAGAAGAGATGAAGGATCAGGACGTGGAATCTTTTCAAACGTGGCACATGGCTTGCTGCGTTGAATCTTGAACTCTTGAACCTTCTAAACTTAAACGCGGAGGAACCGTCATGCAGATCGGTTACAAACTCTGCAGCGAAGAACAGTCGCCGCAAGAACTCGTTCACTGCGCTCAGCGCGCTGAAGAAATCGGGTTGAGCTTTGCGATGATCTCGGACCATTTCCATCCATGGATTGATCGTCAAGGCCAATCGAGTTTTGTTTGGGCCGTACTTGGCGGGATCGCACAAGTCACGAAGCGTATCAAGATTGGCACGGCGGTAACTTGCCCGACCGTGCGGATCCATCCGGCAATCATCGCGCAGGCCGCAGCCACAGTGGCCGCGATGCTGCCGGAGCGCTTCATGCTTGGAGTGGGGAGTGGCGAAAACTTGAACGAGCATATCTTCGCCGATCACTGGCCCGAGGCCGATGTGCGTCAAGGGATGCTCGAGGAAGCGGTCGAAATTATCCGGATGCTATGGCAGGGCGGCCAGCAGAGTCATTACGGCTGTTATTACACCGTAGAAAATGCACGTATCTACACACTGCCGGAGTCCCTGCCGCCGATCATGATTGCGGCGGCGGGACCCAAAGCGGCCGAGCTGGCCGGTCGCATCGGCGATGGCTTGGTTGCAACTTCGCCCGACAAGGAGTTGGAAGAACAATTTGATCGTGCCGGCGGCAAGGGCAAGCCTTGTTATGCCGAGATGACGGTTTGCTGGGCAGAGGATGAAAAAAAGGCACGGCAGACGGCATTCGAATGTTGGCCGAATGTCGCTATTAAAGGCGAGCTGAGCCAAGTGCTGCCGGCTCCGGCTCATTTCGAGCAAACGGCAAAAATGCTCAAAGAAGAGGATGTCGCGGAACAGATCGTCTGCGGACCGGATCCCGCGCCGTATATTGAAGATTTACGAGAATACGAGAAAGCGGGGTTTACCAACGTATTCATCCACCAGATCGGCCCGGATCAGTCCGGCTTCTTTCGCTTCTGCGAACGGGAGTTACTGCCGCGGTTGGGCTACACAGCGGCCGGAGAAAACCGAATAGCGCGCGGGTAGGCGGGCTGCTCCAACTTAGCAGAGGTAGCGACATCCGCTAGGGAATTCGTACATGCTGGAACACGGCGGGCCCTCGAGCAGATTTAGTTAGTAAACCGGCTTAGCCAGTGCTTTGCGGAATCGCGCGGTGAATATGGGAGCCGATCACTCACTCAAGTAAGTCCGATCGTTAGTTCGTCATTCCCACGGCATCACGCTAGCTATCCCAGCTTGCCCGAAATGACCCTCGCGTTACGTTGCGAATTCAGGTGAGACCACACGAGTGTGCTGCGCTGCAATTTCGCAATATAATGCCGCAATTGGCGACACCAGACGTAACCGGCTACGAGGCTTCGAATTTCAGCTGATCGGTAACAGCTGATAGTTGACCGCTATTGCGGCAGTTATCGCAGTATCCGCAATCGCGCGCCATCTCTTGACGGAAATAGTCCGCGATATAGCGCGCGCGACACATGGTGGTCTGCCCGTAGAGCATCATCGCTTCGAGCCGGTCCTTGTCGTCGTTGTAACGCTCCTCATACTCGGCCAGGAATTCTTCCAGCTCATGATCGTCGGTAAAATCGCGAAGCGTTTTTAGATGCCGTTTTTTGGCCACAATCCCCAGACTGTCCAGGAGCGAGACAATGACTTTGACCCTTTTGACGGCGAGACCAGACGCCTCGGCCAGTTCTGCTTCCGAGACGCCTGATTGTGGCTCGCACTCTTTAGACAGCTCGTTCAATAGACGATAAACCTGCATCGACTCTTCGCGCCGAGGATATTTGCCGCCGGCAAAGTACGACTGGATCCTCCGATCTTCCAGCCGATAAAACAGGAGTGCTTGCGCGGGCTTGCCGTCGCGGCCAGCGCGCCCTGCTTCTTGAACGTAACTTTCGAGAGAGTCAGGAATGGCATAGTGGAGCACGAATCGTATGTCCCGCTTGTCAATGCCCAACCCGAACGCCTTAGTCGCAATGATAACCGGCAACTCATCATTCATGAATGCTTGCTGCGTCTCCTCGCGTTCGGAAGTTTTCAATTTAGCGTGATAACGCCCGATGCGAAAACCTTCTTTTACCAGCCGTTTCCATATATCATTTGCCTGGCGCACGGTGGGCACATAGATGATGCCGGCGCCGGACCCCTTGTGCAAAAAGCGTCTCAGCGTCTGGAACTTTATCTCGTCGTTGACGGTACGAATGACTTCAAAGAAGAGATTGTTTCGGCGATTGCCAAGATCTATCACCTTGGCTTCAGGAATATTCAGCTGCTTTAGCACATCAGTGGCTATGTCGGGGGTGGCCGTCGCAGTCAGCGCAAGCACCGGCGGCCGCCCGAGCGCTTCGATGGCATTTCGCAATCCTAGATAAGCAGGACGAAAGTCGTGACCCCACTGAGAAATACAATGCGCTTCATCGACGACGAAGAGGGAAACCCCGGTTTGCTTGAGCAGCGCAAGGTACTCGGGATTCTCCAGGCGTTCGGGGGTAACATAGATTAGTTCTGCGGAGCGGTTTTCGATGTATTCGACGCTTTCTCGTTCTTCGGAGGCATTCAGAGTGGAGTTCAACTTGACAGCCGCAATTTGATTTTCCGCCAGTTTCTCGTGCTGGTCCTGCATCAGCGAGATTAGCGGTGAGACGACCACAACGGCTTGGGGCAAGAAAAGCGCCGGCAGTTGGTAACAAAGCGATTTACCGCCGCCGGTCGGCAGTATTCCTAAAGCGTCACTGCCGCGCAGTACGGCGCGAATCAACTCACGTTGCCCCGGACGATAGGCTTTGATACCGAATCGCTTCTTCGCCTTCTCCTCGTTTGCCGCTGTCCATTTCCATGCGCTATTCATATTATAAGCTTGGCAGTGATTCGCTGGCAGTAATCAGCTGTCAGCTATCGAGCGAGGATATCAGCGGCTGAACGCTGCGGGCTGAATGTGGAGAGCTGGGAGGTAAACGGTGTAGCCGAGCGCGCCGAAGTAACCTTTGCGAGCTCGTTCGCTACTGCCGCAATGACCGGCGGCCACTCGCCCGGCCGTTCTTGGCGGAACAGACGCATGGTCGGATACCACGGGCTGTCGTTACGTCGTTCCATCCAACGCCAGTCCGCCTCCTTCTGAAGTAGAGTCCATACCGGGACACCTAGGGCCCCTGCCAAATGCGCCGGCAGAGAGTCAATTGAGATCATCAGGTCGAGGTCGCGGATCAACATCGCTTCCATGACGATGTCGTTCCATCGCGGTATGATCGCATGCCATTCACGTGGCTCCGTCAAAGCCGCCCCTACTTGGAAGATCTGTAGCTCGACGCCCGCTACATTGGCCAGCGGAGCCAATAATGATATCGGAATCGAACGGCGCGGGTCCCAATCGCCGGCGGCCCAAACGATGCCTACGGTTAATTTATCCCGCACAAGACGGGCGCCGGCTCCCCCGCTTCTCTCCCGTTCCGAGCGCCATGAACGAAGATCCAAGAATGGCAATTGAACGTCTCCGTCGACCGCGTTGCTCGGATCGATGTAGGGAATCTGCGCAGGTATGGATTCCAGCGTGGTACGAAAGACGTGCGGCAACTCCATCACTTCAACATCGACATCGTAGTCGAGTCCAGTCTCCCCTCGTTCCAAAGGAAAAAGCCGGTCGATGCCGGAAACCCAGCTCAGAAGCGGGAGCAGTTCGGATTGCGCAAGCACTGTGACTTCTGCGGCCATCGCCCTTACTAGTGGCGCATATCGTATGAAGTGAACCGTATCCCCGAGCCCGTGATAGCAGCGGATCACTACGCGTTTGCCTTCCAAAGATCTGCCGTCCCAAATCCACTGGAGATGGCGCGGTAGATGCTCGCACCGTATAGCCCGGCGCGCCCGTAGTACTATATCGCTGAGCTGCCAAGCTGTGGCGAAGTCGCCGCGCCGCATGTGCAGCATCCAGCGTTGACCCATATCCGGTGGGAACGCGAACTTGTTCATAAGCAACTGAAAACCTGGCCCGCAAAAGAAGTGCCACATACCCGGACTTAACTGTCCGCGATCAGCATCAGCTGCGCTGATGAACAGCAGTTGCTAACTAAGTTTGTGTCTCACATCTGCTGCCGGTAACCTATCCGATTCCGATGGGCGAGACATTTCTGAGTTAGGGCGTGAGTTTTTGCCACGCTCCGTCGCCCAGATACCGGCCTGATTCCGGATCTCGTCCTGCGCCGGCTTCTCCGGCTTGGCCGAAACGACGGCGAACAGACGTTCGCAATCGACCAAAGGAACTCGATTCAGAGCTAACGAATCTCTCCCAGGCGACTGGTCCACTATTTGCTCAGTTTATCGCTAATTCCATTAAGGAGGTTTACAAAAATGGACGCATTGGAACTTCTTAAACAAGACCACCAAAAGGTGAAAGATCTCTTCGAACAAGCCGAAGATGCCGAGGGAGGTGACCTGGATAAAATCTGTGAACAAATAAAGACGGAGCTTGAGCTGCACGCCCACATTGAAGAGACAATCTTCTACCCGGCGATGGAAAAGTACGACGAGCTCAAGGATATGGTGCAGGAGTCACGGGAGGAACACCAGGAGATCAAGAACCTACTCCAGGAAATGAACTCTAACGCGGATGACCTCGAGTCTAAGTTGGAAGAGCTCATGGAGGTGGTCGAGCATCACGCGGAAGATGAAGAAGAAGGTGAAATGTTTCCCAAAATCCGCGAGCTTGTCGATGCGCAACAGTTGACCAGGATAGGTGAACAGCTCCAATCGGCAAAAGCTCAGAGTCAGTCACAGCGAAAAGCCGTCTAACTTTTCCTCGACATCGTAAAGCGGTAAGCGGTGAAAAAGGGTCGGGAGTCCTGATCAAAGACTGCCGACCCTTTGCTTATGACGCAGTAGTTCTGATGAGCGCTCATGCGCAGATCCGTAGGGACAGGTCGCAACCTGTCCCTACTTGGGATGCAATATCGTCAGTAATCCGCCCTAGCCGTTTGCGCTTTGCGACTCCATGGAATGGATCGATCTACTCCAGTGGCCGGCGATGGTCGTGACAGTGGCGGCTGCCTGGCTCACCGGATCGCAACGCAAACTGCGCCGCATGAGCGGCTTCTGGTGTTTTCTTGCGAGCAACGTGCTCTGGGGAGTTTGGGGGTGGTACCAGCAGGCTTGGGCTATGATTGTTTTGCAGGTCTGCCTTGCCGCCATGAATATTCGTGGCGTTAACAAGAACGAACCTGAGACTCGCTAACGAACTCGCGTCTCGGTTAGTCTATGATTCCCGCCCCCCACCGAAACCCCAACTCTACACTCACTTTAAACGCGAGAGGCGAAACTCACCAATTTCGACTCACTCGATAACGAGGAGAGAAACGGCCGCAAATTCGTGATCTGGTCGCGCGTTTGGCACAATCTGCTCCCGACCTGATCCGCACCGGCAACGATCAACGACTCGCGAACAGCCTCGCTTTCTTCCGCCGTTCCCCAGTGACCGGCCACAATTTTAACTTCCGCAGAGAGGGTGCGCAGCCGTTTGCAGATATATCGAAGTTGCTCGAGACCGCCGGGCGACACGGCGCCCACACAGACCAAAGGCGGTTTCCTTTCGACGATGATGGCGGCCATCTCAGATGTCAAGGTTCCGGCGGGGATGATCTCGACATGATAGCGTGAAGGGTTAAGTAATCGTCGCAACATCAGTAGCGCTAGTTCATCTGCTGAATCCTGGGCCGGGCAGCCCACGACTGCGATCTTCTCCAAAGGAATCGTCGCTATCTCGGAATCGGCATCGTCTTCGAAAGCGGCGCTCGCTTCCAGGATTTTACGCGAGCCGGTTATCACGAAATCATATTCCCGCTCGTTAATTTTATTGTTGCGGAGATCGGCCTTGGCATAACTCAAAGCAGGCAGCAACAGCTGATCGAAGACGTGCTCGCGCGAGTGACGGCGCATATACTCGCGCAAAATAGCGGTTGCCTCGTTTGCATCCATCGCCAAAAGCCTTTGGTAGTAACTGATTTTCGGCTCCATGGCAGCTTCGTCGCTCAAGAGCACCCGAACGGATTCCAATTGTGGAACGTGCCTGGCGAAGACCACCAGGCACACCGTCATGGGAGTGGCGAGAAGCAGCCCGATGCCGCCCCAAAGCCAGGTCCAAAAGGCAATCATCATGAGCAATGGCACGGGAAATACGCCCACACTGCGGCCGTAGAGTAAGGGCTCCAGCACCATGTTGATCACCGTTTTCAGGGCGAAAAACAATCCGACTATAACTAAGGGCCACCACCACTCGCGGAACACCGCAAGGGCTAGAATCGTGGGCAAGGCAGCCGCGGTCCAAAAACCAACTACAGGGATGAATAGCAACGGCACCGCCAAAAATCCCCAGAGAAACGCGTACGGCAGTCCGATCAAAAAAAGCGCGATCGCGACAACAAGCCCGAAACAACCATTGATGGTTATCTGCATCAGCAGATAATTGCTGATGCGCCGGCCCGCATCGTCGAGAGCTCTTGTGGTAACTGTCAGATGCGCATAGCCGATCACCCGGATCAGGCGATTGCGTAGCTCTTCGCGCTGCGCGAGCATAAAGATGACAAGGCCCAGCATTAGGGTGGCCATGCCGGTCGTTCTAAGCATCGAACTCAGTTCGAATGAAGGCCACGTCGCAGTGGAAGGCGGATTTGCTGACCGGGAACTTTTTCCCGGCGCGAGCCGCTCTTCGCCTTCGAATTCGGTTTGCAGATCCTTGACCGTTTCTTGAACGTTCTCCAGAACACCGCCCTTTCCCATGCTCCGCACGTAACGTGCCTTCTCGGCAATGTTACTGCGATACTTAGGCAGCTCTGCCGCCAGAGTGCCAATTTGCGCCGTTACGACCCAGCCGGCCCCGGCCACGGCGCAAAATGCCAGCACGATAACAAGCGTCACTGCCGCGGCTCGGCTTGCCCCAATGCGTTGCAGCGAGCTCACGGCAGGGCTCAACACGAATGTTAAAAGAACCGCCAGGGCGAACGGGATCAACACGGCCTGGGCAAAATACAACAACGCAATGACCAGAGCCGAAACGACAGAAACCGTGAGAGTTGGCAGCCTGCGCTGCCTCTGGAACGTATTTTGGGGTTGCAGAAGCGGGTCGGAACTCGCGGGGCCTGGGCCTGGACTTCCGGCCCATGGATTCGACTGTACGCTCATTCAAAACCGTCCGTTCGGTAACACTAGAATCGCACACAGAGGCTCGGAGCGTTAAGCCCCGGCACTCCCCCTCCTTTGGCTGATCGACAATAGCTACTGTATGCCTATTCCTTTGGCAGTTCCTCTTCAAGATTGCGCATTACGGCATGAACGTCGGTTTCTTCGATGAGCTTACTGACCTCTTGCTCGCGAACATCGGCGGGTAATCCGATTCGCCGCGCGATGCGCTGGAGCATGTGCAGTACCACTGTGGTCTCTTGCTCGGCGAGCAAGCCGATTTGTAGATCCAGGTGGGCGCGCCGATCGGCTTGACGGATCATGCGATTTTGGCTGATGAGGATGGTAATCGCCAGCAACACGCCTTCCGTAGAGACGATGAGGGTGAGGATGCCGAAGGGAAACGGATCAAAAGGCTCGATCCCGGGCACCAGTCCGACGTTCACCAAAATCCAAGCGAGAAACCAGAGCATGTGGAATGTAATCGAGCCAAAACTGCCGATCGCCTTGGTAAGCGCATCGCTGATTCGTTCCGCCAGCGAACGCGTTTCGAGTGCGGCGCGTTCGAGTTCGCATACCATCCTGACGTTTTGCTGCGCGGGGTTTGGATTCGTCTGGCTCATGGTGTTTCTGGTGACCGCGTCGGAACGGCACTGCGCTCGCGTTCCGCTTCTCGCTGACGTTCCGCTGCTCCATCGGCTGCGGCGGTAGCATCTTCGGCGATCTTGGGCCGCTGTTGGCTGCTGCGCAGCACGACGACGGAACGTCCATTCAGGTTATAACGTTTGTTGGCCGGCACCTGTTCC
>DATACQ010001058.1:0-2665 GCA_036258955.1 Binatia bacterium | reverse complement strand
CAAGGATCCGCGCCACAACGCGAGCGTGCGCAATACCATTGCGATCACTGTCATCACAGCTTCCGACAAAACCAACGTGATTCCCGCCCAGGCGACCGCGGAGCTCGACGCGCGGTTACTGCCGGGCGAAGATCCCACGGCGTTCATAAACGAGCTGCGGAAAGTGATGAGCGATGATTCGATAGCCATAGAGGTGATCTTGTCATTTCCACCGGCAACATCGCCGCCGCATCCGGAAGCGCTCCAAATCATCACGGACATGGCCAAGCGCAACGACGGCAACGTCCCCGTCGTCACTCCGCTGGGCCGCGGATTCACGGATTGCCGCTTTTTTCGCGCGAAAGAAATCCCCTGTTTTGGCTTTATGCCGCTGCGTAACCCGGCTTCCGAGAGTGGACTGGTCCACGGAATCGACGAAAGAATTTCTATCGAGAGCCTGAGCGCCGGCATCCGCGGCATGTACGAGCTCGTATACAAGCTAGCCGCGGAGTAGGGACTAAAGAGTTCCGGGTTTCGAGTTGCAAGTTTCGGGTTGGTTCGTGGTGAGCCCCGTATCGTCAACTGGCCAGGTTAATCCTGCAATTCGCGCAAATTGTAGGGGCGCAGCATGCTGCGCCCGTATCGTTATCAGCGAAATCGAAACGTAGAGCAGTGTGGCCGGAAGATTTACCAGGCGTCGTACATAATCTCAACGACGCGCTTCCACGTGTCCGGCCGGTCCAGTCCTCGGGCGCGCAGTTCCTCTGCGCAGACGTGGTTCGCGAAGGCGAGGGCGGCTTGGCAGATAATCATTGCCTTCCCGTTCATCGTTTTATGGCCGGTCATTCGAGCATGCCGCAGAAAGACCGTCTCTCCGGGGTGGTAGATCAAATCGTAGAATCGCGCTTCCTTGGGAACCATGGCGGCCAGACGAAGTGATTCCTGATTGTTCAGTGCAATTGCCTCTTCATCTCCCTGACCGCCGCTCGCGGAGAGTGGAGCCGGCGCAAGCGCAGAGTAGGGTTCCAGGGACGAACTACCCTGGCCTTTGGTGGTACAGTTGATGATCAGCGCCGCCTTGGGTGCCCAGCGCGCAACCTCGGCTTCAGGAACCGCCAATGCCTCTATGCCGCCTGTGCTAATCTCAGCCGCTAGCGTCGCTGACGCCTCTCGCGTGCGATTGCAGATCGTTAGCCTGCCGCCATCAAGCAAATCGCTCACGTGAAATCCGACAGCGCGAGCTGAACCGCCGGCGCCCAACAGCAAAACAACGGCGCCGCTGAGCCCAATGAGAAAACTCTCGTTCTGCTCCGGGTGCGGTTGCAAAATGCTGGCGATGAACCCAGCGCCGTCCGTGTTGTAGCCCACGAGACGGCCTTCTTGGGTGCGTACGACTGTGTTAACCGCCTGGATGCGCGCCGCACTCGCGTCCAACTCGTCCAACTGTTCCATAATCGCCAGCTTATGCGGCACCGTGACATTGATGCCCATGACGCTTTCACAGTTCCTTAGAGCCGCAGCGAATTCCCGAAGCTGCGATCCTTCGACGTCAAACGGCAGATAGACTGCCTGAATGGCCGCGAAACGAAACGCCGCATCCCACAAGGCAGGGCTTTTGGAATAGCGTGACGGCGCCGCGCCAATGACTCCGGCGATGCGTTTGCCTCGGGTGGATGCGGTGTCTAAATGATTGCCGACGCAGGTTTGAAGAACGGCGAGGTCTTCCGCGGTAGTCATGCCGCCTGAGAGTGGCACGCCGCGGGGGGCAGTTCAAGGTTCAAGCGTGCCGTTCGCGCTGTTCATGGGTTCAAGAGTTCAAAGTTCAATGTTTTTCAACCCGGATTCCGCAGTTGAACCTAGCTACCGCGAGAACGAGGGGCGAGCCTGAAGTAGCGAAGACACCCAAGCATGCAGCTTCAAAGTCATATTCGCCCTTTTCGTTGCCGGTGGTTTAAAAATCTTGGCAGGGCACAAGCACCGCTGATCGACGTCCGGTCAGAGGCAGAATCTATTGGCTTCGCTACGAAAGGTTTGCTCCTCGCCTCCGCATCAAGACCCACTGCAGAATCCGGGTTCAATGTTTCGGATCAGCCGACCAAGAGAGAACAGTGAACAAAAGCGAGTAGCGACGGACGTGGATTTACTTTATTTCGTGTTCTGAGGATGTTACCGGAGTTCTGTTGATCTTCGACGGGGTGGGGCCTTAACAGCTGGTAAAAAAAATGTTCGGAATGCTTCGAGAGCCTCAGCATGAACGGAAATCGTCAATGATATCAAGAACCCTCCGTTCGTCCTGAGCCCATCGAAGGACTCCGAGCGAGTTTTCAAGAGCCTGTTAAACGTTGAACCTTGAACCGCCTGCGCGGCGGGCGCGCTCAGGCGGGCTTGATGGCTAGCTTGTCATCGGCAAACACCAGCAGCGTGGGTTTCTCATTGATAACGGTTTCCAACACAACGTCGTGTTCCCACAACTGGCGTATATAGCGCAAAGTTTTCTCGGCGTATTCAAGTTGCAAGTCACGGCCGTCGTGATCATGCTTGAGCAGTAGGCCGCGATTCTTGCTATAGTCGGAATCCACCACTTTAATGACGGGAATGGTGCCGGTGCCGACGTTACGAATCAAGGTATCTTTAATCTCGCGCCAGTTGTCCTTGTCCGCGACTCGACTGACGACCTGCTCGTCGC
>DATACQ010001057.1:0-2830 GCA_036258955.1 Binatia bacterium | reverse complement strand
CACAAAGAACTCAAAGCACAGATAGTAATCCCGCGCGCACCCGGTTAGCTTTTGCGCAGTTATCTTTGCGTTTTTGTAGTTAGATTTTTTTCTGCTGCGCCAGAGATTCGAGTTTGTCTAACATCGCTTCAGGAACGTAGGGTTTTTGTACCAGATCTTTTACGCCGAGCTGATCCATTTTGGCTCTGATCGCAGGTTCCAAATAGCCGCTCGCAACTACGATATTTGCTTTCGGTTGCTTCTCCTTAATATGCGAGATGAGGTCCCAACCGGAAATCTTCGGCAACCCGATATCGAGTAGCACCACATCGATCTCGTGTGTGCGATTACTGAATAGGTGCACGACCTCCTCGCCGTCCCGCGCAACCAATACACGGTGACCTCGCTCTCTCAAGACTTTCTCCAGAAGATCAGCCATGGCTCGCTCATCTTCGGCAACCAGAACGGTGGCGCTGGCAGGGACGCCGTTCGACTGCGCGGCTTCTTTTTCCGCCAGCGGCAGGAAATCGGATGTGTCCGGTTGCAAAAGCACGGGAAAGTACAACCGGAACCTCGAGCCCTGCCCCGGCTGGCTATCGACGGTTATGAAGCCCTGATGGTTCTGCATGATGCTGTACACTATGGCTAAGCCCAACCCGGTTCCTTGACCGACACCTTTGGTGGTGAAAAACGGTTCAAAGATCCGGCTGCGAACGCTTGGCTCCATTCCTGACCCCGTATCGCTAACTTCGATGCAAACGTATTGTTGCGCTTTGGGCGGAACGTGTTCCGGCGGCAAACTACTCCCATCGACCAATTTGCTCGTTAGTATGATGCTACCACCCGCCGGCATAGCATCGCGCGCGTTCACACATATGTTTAGAATTGCCTGGTTGATTTGATTGGCGTCCGCAAGCAAGGCCGGCACGGCAGCATCCAAATTCATCGTCACGGCGATTGTTTTTGGAAGAGTCTGCTTCAGCAGGCTGCCTAGCTGCGAAAGCTCGTCGTTAATGTGGGTTATCGTAAGTTGAGCGTCCGTCTTGCGCGCCACTGTAAGCAGTTGCCGCACTAGTGCGGCGCCGCGTTCAATTTCCTCCTCAATAACCTGTAACGCGTCCCTAACTACCTCGTTGCCTGCAGCCTGCCGGCCGATCAGCACCGAGTATCCACGAATTATATTCAAGATATTGTTAAAGTCGTGTGCCACCCCGCCGGCCAAAGTGCCGACACTTTCGAGTCTTTGCGCCTGTCGCAGCTGCTCGCCGAGCCTTCGCTGCTCTTCTATCTCGCACAAAAGAGCGGCATGAGCACTCTCCAGCGCCGCGGTGCGCTCTTGAACTCGCCTCTCCAAGCCGGCATTGACGCTTGCGAGATCCTCTTTCGCCTGACGCAATGCAGTTTCGGTTTGCTTGCGCGCGGTAATATCTTGAAAGGCATTGATTGCGCCGCAGGGTAGACCATAAAGGTCAAACAACGGCTGGGTATATACGCTGACCACCACCCTCGATCCGTCGGGTCGCTCAATAATGATTTCTTGGTCTCGCGTAGGTTCTCCCGCCGCCACAGCCCGAGCCATGGGCGTTTGATCGTGGGGCAACAATGATCCGTCGGAACGCCACAATCGGTAAGAGCCGAAAAATTTCTGCTCGGGGTCATCCAAACGGGGCTCCCGTCCCCATATCGCGGCTGCCCGTTGATTATAATAAGTGATTCGCCCCTCAAGGTCGCAGGTGTAAATGGCGACCGGCATGGCAGAGAGAATGGCTTCGATCTTGTTCTTGTTCAACCGCGCCTGCGCCAGAGCGACCTGTTTCTCGATCAGCTCTTCTCGCTGTTGCTGGGCGGCTCTGGCGCGCTTAAGTTGTCCAACCATCCAGTCTACCCGGGCAGCCGCCGAGTTTCCGTTCCGGTTGCCGTCGAGTATTAACGGCGCCTCGTAAAAAAGATTCGGGTAAATATGCTCGCCTATGATCGCGCGCGGATGAGTGTGGAGCGCCGCAAAAAGTACTTCCGGCGAGAGACGCTCACGGTTATACTGACAGATGATGCGATCGCGAGAGTCCTGAAGAAAAATGTTGTTGATCGTAGCTTCCCAATGTTCGAGAAGAGGAACGTCAATGGTCGGCCCCAACGTCCACGTCATCTCTACAGCAAAACGACTGCCTCTGAACCCGGATGCCCGAGACGCCTTGATCAAGTCTAAAACCTGGAGCGATTTTTTTTCCGACGATAGTTCGCCGGGCTGCCGCCATTCGCGGCGAGTCCACAGCTTTAGAGCCCCGCGGCGGCTTTCAGCCTCGACGTTCACCCCGCTCTGCTGCAATCGCTCTATCAACTCTTCGATCGTCTGATCATCGGCGATATAGATAAATTGCTCGTCCTTTGAGAGTCCCTCGTGGACGAATGGAAGCAGCGCCGGCATCTGTTCAGCGGGATCCTTATCGTAAAACAAGCACAGATGTTCGCCGGGATTAATCTCGAGAATTTCTTTGGTTAGTTCGTTTCGCATAATTCACGCGGTAAAATGCGGCCGAATGCGGCTTACGCCTTCATGAGACATTCGTTCCATTCCAACTTCGACTGTAACGAATCTGGGACACTTCTGAGCGATTAAGCCTCACCAATGAGACAAACCATGCGGCAAGCGTCTAAGACTCTCGAATAATGCGGGAGATTCGCTGCAGCACATCGTCGAGTTTATACGGCTTGAGAATAACCGCATCCCATTGGGACGCTTCTGCTTGCGAAGGTAAATAGGCTGTCGCGACAATAGCCTTAACGTGCGGAGCGGTCCGCTTCATCGCTCGCAATGCCTCTGAGCCGTTCATGTAGGGCAGGCCAAGATCCA
>DATACQ010001056.1:0-2653 GCA_036258955.1 Binatia bacterium | reverse complement strand
TCTTGATCTCCGTAGCGACTTCCCCAAGCGCTGATTGTACTCTCGAAGCGGAGCGTTGGCTGGCTTCGGTATCTCCGTTCATGCGCCCTGCCTAACACATCCGCGAAATCACTGTCAACGTTGTTCACGGACCGTGAACTTTTTTTTTGAGAAGTCCACTAAAAGATTCGCTTCTTGGCAGCCACTGATTTTCATCTGGATCTAAATTTGCGCTTCTCCACGCGGAAAGTCGCGGCCGGCAGAGGACTTAGCACAGTGGATCCAAGGCCCCGCACATCCTCCAAGCATGTATTTTCATTGGCACGGGCCGTGCTCTTAACTCGTGCAGTGAGTGAAAGCAAAGGAGAAAGGAGGTGAAGAAAATGAAAAAGACCACAACACTCGTATCCAGCCTGATCTTGTCCTCAGCGCTGCTCTCGACTATGGCGATAAACGCAGAGGAGCTGATCGTCAAAACTCCACTTGACCTGCCTGGTTATTGCCACATGCAGTTCCCGGAGATGCGTTCTGACACGTTGTCATGGGACCGTCCCGTGCTCGACGAGGGTTCCGGGAAAATCGTCGACTTCTATGGCTCATGTGCTCATGATCCCACGGGAGGCGACGCCGTGAAGGCGCAGAGCCGCGTTATGATGCGCGGGTTCTACGGTGACGGCGAGTAAGGACATCAGATTACCGCCGATGGGAGACGGTTAAACCTTCAGACCCACGGCGTAAGTGAAAAGTGAATCTTGGGGAAAGGAGGTGAAGAAAATGAAAAAAACCATGTCAATAGTTTCCAACCTGTTGCTGTGTTCGACGCTGTTCTGGGGCCTTCCCGCAGCGGAAGCGGAGGAGTTGGTGCTCAAAGAACCTGCCGATGCGAGCGCTTACTGCCACCTGAAATTCCCACCCATGCGCGAAGAAACGCTCTCGTGGGCGCAGCCGGTACTCGATGAGAACGCGGGTAACATCATCGACTTTTACGGTCCCTGCAACTACGACCCAACTGGAGCAACTGAAAGAGCGCGCCAGCGGCGTCATCTGCATATAGACAACGACTAATCAGCTAGGAGTCAAAGCAAGGTTGCATTAGGGGCGGGGGCTAACCCGCCCTAATGCGCAATAGAGTTGGCGTGGCAAAAACTAGAGACTTCGACGTGCAGCTTCGAAGAAGCGGATTACGATCGGCACTAGCCGGAAGCCGCGAAACGGGTCCTCAAAACTGATAGCGCATCTTGAGAAAGATTGAATCTTTCTCTGAAAAGAATCCAAAAGATTTGAACTTATTTCGCCCGCCGTAGAGAGCCGCGGTCAATGTGAGTCGGATCTTCTCGTCCCAAGGTAGCGCATAAGTGATCGCCGGATTTAGCGCGTAATAGCCCTCGGGATCGTAAGCGACAAAGATGTCTGGCAGAATCGTATCACCCAAATAACCAGTGGCGGCTCTGAAAGTCAGAATGGTAGAAATTTTTTTGATGTTCTCAGCGCTAGAAAATGGCCGGATGCCAGATTCGTGATTAAAGATAACAGTTTGGAACGCCTGAAAAGAGAGATTGAATGTGCGCCAAGGATCGTCCGGATGCAGAAACGGAATTAAGGTGGCGCGATCGAAACCAAGCGCATATCGGAGGGTGTTTTTTTCTACGATGCCGCTGCCGTATTTACAGCTCGGGCCCGCAATGAACCCGGTGGAAGTTCCGGTTCCGCAATGGCGTCCTGGAAATTCAGATATGTTGTAGGGCTTCCGCGGAAGCAGCGCGAGCTCACCACGGACTGTCGTATTTATCGGAACGGCCAGCATCTCCGTGATCGGGTAATTAAACTGACCGGCAAATACGCTCGTGCGATCGTTCATAAGCTCTAAGCGAACTCGGGTTGCATTCGGTGGGCAGGCGGGCGGTCCACAGAGGCTCGGTGTGCCTTTTATTTTGAAGACCATATCCGACGCCTGGGGATTATATCCCCAGATGTAGCCGAAACTGAAGGTGAGTTTGCCGAGAGTACGGGTGACGCGGGCGCCGACTTTCCAGCTGTCGGCTGAGTCCGGAAGATCGCGTCTGGCGAGCGGCACGACGACAGGAGCCATTCCGAGCGGATTCGCAAACAACCGGCCGAACGGAAGACGCGTTTCGGGATGTGCCGACCAGCGCCCATAGCGCACCGCACCATCGGCCGTGTCGTTGCTGCCGAGAACTTCGTCGACACGGTGTTCGGCGCGATCGAGAGCGCCAGGCAGAGCAAAGTATTCGATGATGGTGTTCGTTTCCGGCTTCAGTGTGTAAAGCGCGCGTAATCCCCAGGACGGGATGCGAGTCTCGTCGAGGTTAAACAGATTCGGCACCGCCGGCGGCGCGAAACTGCTATCCTGCGGATTGATTAAATCGATCAGCCTGAAGCCATCCGTTTCACCCCAGGAAATAAATTGCCGCCCCCAGCGCAAGGTCAGGCGGTCGTTGGGCTTGTAGTCGAGCACGGCCTCCCACGGCACGGGGCTATACTCATCGTAATAGGTATTGCCGAGGGGTTTGCCCCTGCCGGTAGGCTGTACCGCCTTTCGGCGGCTTTTATCTTCCATCGAGTAGCGCGGCTCCTTGACGAAGCGCCAGGACACGAAGAAATCAACATCGTCTGTCAACGCGGCGCTGATTTCGGGTTGGATCGTTAACCGGTT
>DATACQ010001055.1:0-3373 GCA_036258955.1 Binatia bacterium | reverse complement strand
CCGACATCGTGGATTTGCAGGTCGAAACTCCCGACGATTTCACCGTGATTTTCAGCACCAAACAACCGCACGCGCTGCTGCTCGACCGGCTCGACACGCGCTACATCATCAGCAAAACCGCCGCGGATAAATACGGCGAGCAGTTGGATAATTACGCGATCGGCACCGGGCCATACAAGTTCGTGAGCTGGCAACGCGGCGGCAATCTGATTTTGACGCGCAACGACGACTACTGGGGCAAGAAGGCCGACATCAAAGAAGTCGTTCTAAAAGGCGTCAAGGAAGAAGCGGCGCGGGTCGCCGGTTTGCTCTCCGGCCAGGCTGATGTGATCAGCAATTTGCCGATCGAAGATATCGAACGGGTCGCCAAGCATCCGCGCACGCGGGTTGAAAAAGTTCCGGGCTTTCGGATGTATTTCCTGGCGATGAACGTCAACTTCAAGCCATTCGATAACAAGCTCGTGCGTCAGGCGATCAACTATGCGGTCGATCCCTATGTGATGATCAAGCATATCTTCGACGGTAACGGCACGGTCCTCAACGGCCCTTTGGCCTCGAACATGATCGGTTACGACCCCGCGATCAACCGCTATCCACACGACGTCAAACTCGCGCGCGAACTGCTCGCCAAAGCCGGATATCCCAACGGTTTCGAGATCAAGCTTCATTTCTCACCGGATCGCCATTTAAAGGGGAAAGAGATCTGCGAAGTGATTGCCAATCAGCTCGGCAGAGCCGGCGTCAAGGTGGAACTTGTCGGCCAAGAGTATGCAGTCTACTGGGGTAAAGACGGTGTCAACGGCGGCAAGCTGCCCTTCTACTATGCAGGCCGCACCTCGTCGGATGCCGATACCCTTTACGATCAATATTTTCGCACCGGCGTCACTAAACGGATCGGTTATAGCAACCCGGAGGTCGATAAGCTGATCGAAGAGCAGCAAAAAATCGCCGATCAAAAAAAGCGCGTCGCACTCTTGCAGCAGGCCGGCCGTCTGATCATGGAAGACGCTCCGTTCGTGCCGCTCTATACCCTGATGGAAATTTACGGCGTAGCACAAAATATTATTTGGAAGGGGACGCCCGACAACCGGATTTTAGCGGCGGAAATGAATATTCGAGGATGAAGGTAGACGAGCTTCTAAGGTAGCATGCTGTTAACTCGCACCAGCGACGGTCACTTATTCTATTCGCGCGCTCGGAGAATACAGCCAGTCGTTCAATGCGATGCCAAATGCGGCCGCGTGAATTCCGTAATCTTTGAAGTTTTCGGTGAAGGGTTGAAACCCCCAGAGCGCGTCGTCACGATATTGTTGGATGGCGCTCGCTTTGCCAAGCGCGAGAAAGAATGACGCGGCGGGGCCGTTTTGCTCGATCAGCGTGAGGCGGAATTTCAGATAAGCGGCGCCGGGGGCGCAGATATCGTAATAGCCGCCGGACGGATTTTTGAGCCGAGACCCGACAAACTCCGCCAGCTCTTGGGCTCGTTCGAGATATTTCACCTCTCCCGTAACGGCACGAGCGAGTAAGAGCGCTGAACCGAATTGCACCTGATCCATAAGCAGTCCGGGAACTCGCGGCGCACCGTCGAAGTAGTGAAACATCCCGCCGTCGGCGGCGCGGCAATGATTCCAGAGAAACTCCAGCGCTCGCAGCGCCAGCGTTTTGAAGTTCGCGTCGCCGAAGACTATGGAAGCCTCAAGATAAGCGGCGAGCGTCTGTGCGTTGGCGTCGGTGTAGATGCAGTCGTCGATGATCGTCGAGAATTCTTCGGGTGAGGAATCATCGCCGGCGAAGGTGCGGAGAAAATCTTCACAGCCGTGAAACGCGCCTGTCCTCGGCTCGTAAAGCTTCTGGTTCAGGTAGCCGATAATTTCCTGCGCCATCCCCGCGTAAGCCGGTTGGCGCGTGATCTTGAACGTGCGCAGGCAATTGCCCAAAAGTCCGGCTTGTTCGCCGAGCAGTTTTTCCCGGTGCGGCTGAGTCCAGTCCGCGCCGGTAGTGGTGCGGAAGTACGCCCCTTCCTTCTCGTCATGGATCGGTCGGGCGCGCATGCGGTCGAGCGTCAGGCAAACATGATCGAGATATCTGGAGTCTTGGGTCGCCTCGTATCGCGCAAGGAGAAAATCGTTGGCTTCCGCCTGGATAAACTTCTGACCTTGACCGTAGCCGCCGTTCACTGTGTCGGCGCAAGCCATGATGATTTCGGTGATCTCGTCGAGTTGTGATTCGTTCGGCGCTGTAACCGCTGGCAATGCGGCGGGCGGCCGGGCCGTCTCGATAGACGCCATGACGTCCTTTTTCGAGTGTCCTCGCTCGTGTCCGATATAGACGCGCAGCAGAAGATCTTGAAACTGATCGCTCGGCAAATAATTCGTCGTCACGATCGGATCGCCCTGCGGTGTCATGAATACAACCGTCGGCCAGCCGTTCTGATTATAGCGGCTGTCAATGTCGGGCCGCTGAGCGTTTTCGGCGCGAATGGACACGAAGTAGGCTTTGAGAAGGGCGATGTTTTCAGTCGTCGAAAAGGCTTCTTCGTCCATGCGTTGGCAATAGCGGCACCAGAACGCGGACAAAAAGAGCATGACCGGTTTGTTCTGCTCCTGCGCGGTGCGAAACGCTTCGTCGCTCCACTCGAGCCAGGGGATCATGCGTGCGCGATTGACGTTGGGGGAGAAGCGGAGCATGGGCCGATTGTGGACCGAATCGGGCGCGGCTACAAGCATGATTGCAGTACTAGTGCGGCATCTTTCTCCTGAGGCTGTGTTGCCATGGAAAGTACGTCCTTCGACGTTGGAGGGGTCTCAGGAGAGGCGCGTGGACGCCCTTTAGTCCCAGGTCTGTCGAGGGGACGAGCGTTAAGTCCTGAACCACAAGATCGCATGATTCGCCCATGCTGAGCTTGTCGGAGGATGGAACGGCATCCGACACTCTCCTCGATCGGCAAGGCGAGAGAAAGGGGAAAGCAATCAGGTCGCGTTGACAAGCGTTTCTCTCTGGAATTAGACTGCACAAGTCCCACAGTGCGCTCACTCGCAGGGGAAAACCGATGCAGCTCACTCTTGCTCACCATCCGATCACCGACATCCGTTTCGGCGCCAAGACGCAAATTGACGGCACGATGCTGGTCGTCGATCGCGAAGAGCTGCGACGTATACTTCTCGAAGACGAGTCTCTCACGGGCGTCGATTTCGATGTCGCCCGCCCGGGCGAAAGCTCTCGTGCCGGGCCGGTCTTCGACATCACCGAGCCACGTGCGAAGGCGCGCGACTCCGGTTCGGATTTCCCCGGCATTCTTGGCGCAGCAACAACGGCAGGCCGTGGCACGACGCATGTGCTCACGGGCAGCGCGGTGTCTGTTTTGGCTGAGATG
>DATACQ010001054.1:0-3734 GCA_036258955.1 Binatia bacterium | reverse complement strand
TCGTACTCCGCTCTCTCGAATTCCTTGCCACACCATTGCACAAACCTCCGCCGCATACGTGGGCGCAGCGCGTTTGTATCCTTTGCTCTCCAGGGTTCAGCCGGGTCACATTATGAGTGAGAACAAGCCTGCTACTAGATCAACAGGCGAAAGAGACAGCATTATCGTTGGCAGCAGCAGCCAGGGATATGAGGTGCGAGCCACGCCTTTACGCATCACGCGCCATGTTGTGGTGTTCGAAGTGTACAATCCGTATAGCATCGTCCAGTTGTCAGAGGTCCTGCAGGAATTTAAAATTATCGTTAACGACCGCATGATCTATTCGGGTCGTGCAACGGTGAGCAGTCTTGTCAATACAGGTATCGTCGTCGTTTGTGAAGCCACACTCGACGAGGAGAGTTGGCTCGATGTCGATCTCTACAGCCTAATCACCGCGCCAATAAAGCTGCGCGCGGACTTCAACGATTTTCTCAAAGAATGGGAACGGATCCGCTCGATCTCGCCTGAGTACAAGATTGTGCTGTCGGATATGCAGAACTATTTTGTCGATCTCAGACGTTGGTTGGAGCAAGTGGAGTTTGGCATCCGCTCTTCGCCCGTCGGCGACAGTTCCCATCTAGAAGCCGAGATCATTCAGGAACTAGTGCCAAGCATCTTACCCTCGATCAACGCCCTTTTCGGCAGGTTTGAAGAAGCGGCAAGTAACATCGTTCCAGAGCTCTTGCCATTTCACCGTACCTACGCTAAACGCCAACTTCATCCGATAGTTTTGTGTTCTCCTTTCGCCTACCGCACGTATCACAAACCTCTCGGATACGCCGGTGATTACCAGATGGTGAATATGATCCTGGGAAACCCCTTGGAGGGCAGCTCCCTCTTCGCCAAAACGGTGAATCTGTGGTTTCTCAGTCAAGCTCCGGCGGCCGCGCATCGCAACCGTATCAAGTATCTGACGAGGCTGCTCGTAGACGAAACCTGCCGCTGTAAGACGCAGGGCCGGCCGATGCGAATCTTTGATCTAGGCTGCGGTCCGGCGGCCGAGGTGCAACAGTTCCTCGAGTCTGACGAGGTGAGCGATTATGCCAGCTTTACATTGCTCGATTTTAATGACGAGACGCTCGATCATGCCGATAAAGCTCTGCGCGAGCTCCAAGCGAAGTTCTCTCGGAGAACTAAAATCGAATTAGTTAAGAAATCGGTCCATCAGCTGCTAAAGGAAGAAGGCAAGCCCGCCCTCAACCAGCAGCGGTACGATCTCATATACTGCGCGGGGCTTTTCGACTATCTCTCCGACCGCATCTGCAAGCGCTTGATGAACATCTTTTATTCTATGCTGGCGCCGGGCGGACTCCTAGTCGCAACAAATGTCGACATTTCGAACCCATCGCGGAATACTATGGAATATCTCCTGGAATGGCACCTGACTTATCGCGGTGGCAAGCAATTGGAAGCACTGATTCCCGACAAAGCGAGTGCATGTAGTGCCAAAATTGACTCCGATGAGACCGGGGTCAATCTTTATCTGCAGGTCAGAAAGACCGATGACCGCTGATCAGGCCATATGGGGGCAGGCGGGCTTCGAAGAAGCCTATTCGGCCAGACAACGCCAAGAGCGGCTTAGAAGCGGAAAGGTCGCTTGCGCTCTGGTAGTTTTTTTGATGCCCGCTGGAATTACTCTGGATCTTTTCGTGTATCCCGACCAGTGGTTTTATTTCCTTCAATTAAGACTTCTTTGTTCCGTGCTAGCCGGCGTATTGTGGTTTGTTTACACGCGCTCTTTTGGTGAGCGGTACTATCGTTTTCTCGGCATTCCTGTCGCGATCTTGCCGGCCTTCTTTATCGCTTGGATGATCGCCGTCACAGAAGGTCCATTGTCGCCGTATTACGCGGGACTAGTTCTGATACTTCTCGCGGTCAATGCGGTCCTGCATTGGAGTGCTCTCGAATCATTTATCGCCATTGCCGCGTTACTGTTTCTGTATCTGGCCGCTTGTTTGCCATGGAATCTTGACGACGCGCCTCGCATCTTCTTCAACAACATTTACTTCCTTGTTCTGACCAGCATCATCGTCATGATTGGGAACCATATCTATGACCAGCTACATTTTCGCGAGTTCGCGCTCCGCTTCGAACTGGACCAGAACCGAAAAAAATTGGAAGAAACCAACCAGAAGCTGGTGGAGTTGGACGAAATCAAAAGCCGGTTTTTTGCGAACATTAGCCATGAACTGCGGACGCCATTGACTCTATTGCTAGCTCCCCTTGAGAGTCTCATAAAACGGGCTTCGGGCTTCGACCCGCAAATTCATGAGCTGCTGCTCATCATGCAGAGCAATGGCTTGCGGCTGCTGAAACTGATCAATGACCTGTTGGACCTGGTGCGGTTGGAGTCCGGCAAGATGCAGGTGAAGCTCGAGCCGGTCGCTATGGAGCCGTTTTTGCGCGGCCTGAGCACCGCCATACGAAAACCTGCCGAAGACAGGGGTGTACGGCTCGAAACCACCGTCGATGTGTCGCTAGGGACGGCATTTGCCGACAGTGACAAGTTGGAAAAAATTCTGCTCAACCTGCTATTCAACGCGCTCAAGTTCACGCCAGCCGGCGGCGTGGTGCGCTTGGACGCCGCGAGACAAAACGGCTCTATGGTTCTTGCCGTCTCCGACACGGGGGTCGGCATCAGCGACGAGAAGATGCCGTATGTATTCGACCGTTTTTGGCAAGCGGATACCTCTTCTCAACGAAAGTATCAGGGCGTGGGTATCGGTTTGGCCTTGGTCAAGGAATTAGTTGACGTTCAAGGGGGAACCGTTGGGGTGAGCAGCCGGGTGGGCAAAGGCAGCGTCTTCACCGTGTCTTTGCCTTACCGGGAGGTGGGGGATACGACTTTGCAGGCGTCGCCTGGCTCGCACAGCTCTATGCCGGCAGCCGCACCAGCCGAACACAACGGCTCCGACGCCGAGGGCACTTGGATTACGGACCTGCACCGTCAAGCAGACCGCGTGCCGCCGATGAAGCCGATTCGAGAACTGCTCCGCCCGATCGAAATACTACCCTCGAATGGCGCGCGCCGTGTTCTTATCGCCGATGACGAGCCGGATATGCTAAGATATCTCAAGTCGCAGCTCGCCCCAGATTTCCAAATCATTGAAGCGGCCGACGGGCGCCAAGCAGTCGATAAAGCCAGCCAGTTTTTACCCGACGTGATCCTGTGCGATATGATGATGCCCGAGAAAGATGGGCTCGAGGTCTGCCGGGATCTAAGACAAAAGACTTCCACTATGGGAATTCCGATTCTAATGCTCACCGCCCGTGCGGATGAGGAAACTAAGATGGCGGTGCTATCGGCAGGTGCCAACGACTTCGTCGCGAAACCCTTCTCTACAACAGAGTTGATCGTGCGTCTTAAAAACCTGACCGATGCCCACCATCTGCAGCAAGAGCTAGCCCGAAAAAACCAGATCCTGGAAGCGACCCTGGAGCAGTTAAAGGAAACGGAGGCTCAGCTGGTGCATTCAGAAAAACTGGCGTCGCTGGGTAGAATGAGCGCCGGAATTATTCACGAAATCAACAACCCGCTGAACTTTGCCAAGACCGGCCTGTTTACTCTCAAACAGATGGCTCAAGGTCTCTCGGAACATGAACAAGTGGAATTTATCGATGTCCTACGAGATATGGAAGGGGGGATCAATCGGATTATCCACATCGTGTCAGACCTGCGCACCTTCACCCGTGGT
>DATACQ010001053.1:0-4520 GCA_036258955.1 Binatia bacterium | reverse complement strand
ATTGCATTGGGAGCCGCTATAGGGGCTGCTTTACCAAGAACAGAACAAGAGGACCGTCTACTTGGTCAGGCGAGCGATGCGACAATATCGCGTGTTAAAGAAACCGGCTCAGAGTCGTTCAACCGCGTCAAAGAGAATGTGAAAGAGACTGTGTCCCGGGTCGGCGAAGAGGCCAAACAAGCCGTTTCAGAAACGGTGGGCCGAACGTCTGAGGATCCTGATGGCGGCGCACGAGGTTCCGTTTACGATCGTAAGTAGGCGTCGCTAGAAAGTCACACCATCTTCACTACGGATTGGAGAAGAAGGTGCAATTCATTAAAAAAACGATAACGGAATGGATCAATGCAGAGCCGTTCGAGCTTGCTGCGGCATTGTCTTACTATACGCTCTTTTCATTGGCGCCGTTGTTGATCATTGCGATCTCAGTCGCAGGGTTGGTCTTTGGCAGGGAGGCTGCGCAAAACGAAATCGCTGAGACGCTGAAAGGCGTAGTCGGAGAGGAGAGCGCTCAAACCGTTCAGGGGATGATTGAAGGCGCCGGAAGTAAACCCAAGGCTGGAATCATCTCGGCCGTAATCGGTTTTGTCGCGCTACTCTTCGGCGCGAGCGGCGTCGTCGGGCAACTCCAGAGTTCACTGAACAAGATTTGGAAAGTCGCACCGAAACCAGGTCAAGGAGTCTGGGGCTTTATCCGGCAGCGTTTTTTCTCATTTGCCATGGTGCTTGCGATTGGCTTTCTCCTATTGGTGTCATTGGTCGTTTCGGCGGTTTTAGCAAGCTTGACTGAAATGCTGAGTGGCCTCTTCGGCGAGGCTAAGGTCATTGCGCATATCGTCGATATTTTAGTGTCCTTCGGATTCATCGCATTACTCTTCGCTCTCATATACAAGTATGTTCCCGACGTGGAAATTCAGTGGCGAGACGTATGGGTCGGCGCCGCGATAACGTCCGTCCTTTTCACGCTCGGGAAATTTCTTATCGGCCTCTATATAGGAACCAGCGGAGTGACTTCGGGATACGGGGCTGCGGGATCTATCCTCACTGTTTTGTTATGGGTGTATTACTCGTCCCTGATATTCTTCTTTGGGGCAGAGTTCACTCGGGTCTATGCAAGCGAGTACGGGTCCGGCGTCGTTCCGTCGGAGCATGCGCAACCCGCAGATGCGAACGCGAGCCCGCAAGTCGCCAAGTGACAGTCGAGCCTCAGTAATCAATCAGGGACTGTTCTCTTCTGTGCTCGCTCCCTTTTTGTAGTTAACGTCTCTCGTTGTCAGCTTTACCGCAACCCGGAAGCGGCGTTGAAACTCACCGCATGCGTTCAGACGTCCTGCCGGCTTAGTCACGCCACAAACGTACGTCCCAGTACCACTCTCTAGGTGCCATGGCGCGTTGCACTGTATCAATCAGAGATTTGAGAATGCGAACGCAATGATGATTCTTTTCATCGTACCGCTACATCGGCAGCACTCCTGAGCGCTTGCACCAATCCGACCGATCTTCAATCAGTAGGATGATCCATTCACTTGAAGCGTCCCTCGATCAATCCTACGCTCAACTTCGCTCAGAAGATTCAACAATCCTTCGCTGATGGGAAGCCGACCAGCCGATGATGAAAGTGGCTATAGAAGAGACCTGACTAGCAATTAGAGGGGCGTGTGTAACTGTCCATTTAACCGGGCAGAGCGCATAGTTGCGGGAACCCGATCCACAACCGGGCTCCGTCCCCGCGAGTTGGCAAATTAACCAGAATCAGAAAAGAGCGTCTTTCGTCGAGGTCACCAGAAAGCAGGTACAGCCGGTTTCACTCCACACACGTCGATCGACGCTGCCCGCCTCGTTATGGATGAAATCGCCGGGATACAGTGTCCTGTCATCAACCTTTAATATGCCGTGGAGAAGATGTAATTCTTCGATGCCCGCATGGCTGTGTCCGGGATAATCGGTTCCCGGATCAAGCCGGACCAACATGCTCACGTTGTCGTTTTCCGCGTTCCTCGCAAGTATCTTGACGTGGATACCTGGCGCCACTTCCTCCCATTCTGGTTTCACTCGCGCTTGCAACGGAGGTAGGAACGGCGGCGTGGCCGTTTCGCTGGCGATTCGCTTCGCGAGCCGGCCCCATAGAGATTCCGCGGGGCGCAACACATCGGTGGACCAGGCGACAAACGAATGGACAATGGGTCGGAGCGTCTCGATTTCCTGCCGGCAATCCTCGCATGACGAGATTTGAGCTTCGACCGAAGCGAACTCGCGCGGAGGAAGCGCCTGCAATGCAAACAGAAACACAAGATCCAGATGCTCTTGACTGTGTGTGCCCGGTTTTGAGTTCATCCGGCCTTATTTCCTCCCGAGCGCCTCTCTAAGTTTTCCCAATCCGGAGCGGATTCGCGTCTTCACGGTTCCGAGAGGTTGATTCAACTTCCTAGCCGTTTCTTCATAAGTTGTTTCAGAGAAAAATGCTGTTTCGATCGCAGTTCGTTCTTCTGGAGTCAGGACCTCAAGCGCATTCCGCAACAGGCGGCTCTGCTCCTCAAACAGACAGGCTTGTTGAGGATCAACAATGTCCGTCGTCGGCCGCAAGCTGTCGGGATACGTGTTCACTCGTTTTTTTCTCTGATCGAAGCGCAGCCGATCAATCGCCCTGCTGCGCGCCTGATTCATGATCCAGCCCACGACCGATCCGTTAGCAGGATCATAGGTTGAGGCCTTTCGCCACACCTCATAGAACACATCGAGCGTGACTTCTTCGGCAGTTTCTCGATTCGCGGTTATCCGCACGATCAACGTAAAAACGATTCGATGCGTTTGCTCGTAAAGCGAATGCAGCGCACGCTGGTCACCGCCGGCGACGGCTCGGACGAGTTGTAGCCACTCATGCTCGGATACGCGAACCCTTGACTTATCGGCATCGAGAATATCCCCGAGCGTCTTCGTATCCGGCGCAGCCACGGCGAAGATCATGCCCGGCGCAATTCTGCCAGTCAAGAGGCCGGAAAACCGACCCCAGGACTTATTCCTTCCAGGGAGCGTGATCTTGTACGTTACGCCTACACGAGAATAAACGCCAAAAGTCTGCCGCCGGATTTCGAATGTAAGCAAAAAATACAATTGTGGTCTCGCCCGAAGGAAAATTTTTTGCATACTGCAATCCAAGACGTGATCGTTGACGTTATTCTAGTAAGACAAATCTCGTTATTGGTGATGCAAGTGGAGGACTCCCGAGTGCAACCTGTTACGTAGAAAGAGCTTCTTCAACTAGCTCACGATGCGCTTAACGGCGGATCGTGGCGGGGCGAAAGTCATCGCTGAGCGGCGGGGACGGCACGCGCTTTTGATTCACGCCTATCCCACGCCACTGTGCGACACCGATGGCCGGTCATCGGCAGAATCAATTTTCCAAATCTCAAATACCCAGAGGAGCGGGAATGGATAGCGAGCAAAGGACAATCTACAAAAACCACACCATCATCTACTCGGCTAACTCCGACACTACCGGTTTCATGCCGCTGGCTATGGTCAGTTGGATACCATCGCCTAGCGTTGGGACCACGACCATTTTTATCAGAACCCGTAAAACGTATCCGAGCGGAAAGGCGGCGATGGACGCGGCGCTCGACGGAGCCAAATCTTGGATTGATAACCACTTGGCCCATAATACCGCGGTTCTCTCACCCGGTGCGGCTGTTAAAAGCTGTAAATCTTCAGCACTTTTCCCGTAATGTGCCCGGACCCCGCCGGGGGCCTCGGCGTTTCTCACCGATAGGTATCTACTGTGCTAATGGATCGCGGTACGCATAGGCGCCGTCTCTTACCGCCGCCCCTTGTCAAGCGCATAACCTTGTCAAATACCTTGTCAGAACCCATCGCCAAGTATGGTTTTGAATAGCGTCCCATCCAACTGACGCGCCGGCTACTTCAAGTCCCGCTCGAAAAGTTGTCCTTTGGCCGTTTGCATCCCGTCTTTAGCGAGCAAATGGCGCTTGCTCATGATCGTTCCTGCTGATCGACCTGAGCACGTCAATTTTCCTATCTTAGAAATTTTCCGATCCGGAGTTCGCTGGGGCTCTCCGTGAGCGGGATCAATGGAGACGATATTGCCGCTTGTTTAACCTTGCGCAGCTGAGACAATTTGTTGTTGATCAGTAATACTTATTTAAACGTCTGATCATCGTCATGGGAGTAGTTAGTTTCGTCGATCCACTCCTGCGCTCTTCGCACGGCGAAATCGTCGGCTTCCTTTTCAGTCGGAAAGACTTCGTTCAATTGATATTGTTGCGAAGGAAAACCTGTTCTTTCGCTTCCGGTGTTTAGCCGCGTCACAAGATATTGCGCCGTCCACTTGCCGTTGCTCTCTCGTTGAAACGATTCGCCGCTAACGAGGCAATTTTTGTACGGAATGCTGCTTCTCATCTTAATCCTCGGCTTTTCATGCATGCGCGCTGTTTTATTTTCCTGTAGGATAACTGCTCAGGTGGTGCGCTGGGGACGGCTAGCTGGGCTAAGGCTGCGCTTGACTCGCG
>DATACQ010001052.1:0-5881 GCA_036258955.1 Binatia bacterium | reverse complement strand
GTCTATACCATTAATGGAACCCTCTCAGGCTAAAGTCTACGTCGATGAGCTTTATGATGAGGTTCACGCGTACTGGGATAAGAAAATCAATCAAGGCGAATTCATGAGTCGGCTACGGGCGTGCACATTGCCGCTTCCTTGCTTGCGCCGCTTCTACAAAGACTGGGGAATGTTTTCCATCGAGGTTGTCGCCCTGAACGCTGTCTCGTACTACGTTCACCTGCCGTTTTTCGTTGACAATTTCGACCTCCTGCCGGCGTTCTGTGACAAAATCGCCGAGGAGCTGGTTGCTCCCAGGCCGCCAGGACATATACTTATCCTGCTTGAAACCGCCAACGCACTCGGTTTAACGAAAGAAGAGTTGTTTGAAAAACCTCCCTCCGCCGCGGGCCGCGCCATCAGCGACTATTGCCGCCGCATTTTTCAAGATGGTTCGATCGTCGAGCTTTGGGGCGCACATGTATATGAGGAAACCCTCGGGCACTGGGCCAAGCAGTGGGGTGATGCCCTGGTCAGCCATTACGGCATGAGCAAACGGCAAGCCGTCTACTTCACCGCCCATGCCGAAGCCGACCTGGTTCAGCATGACGAGCGCATGGGTCACGGCCCGCTCAATCGAATGATCCTGCAACGCATCCTCGAACAGGGAAAGACCGCTCAGAAACTCGGTTACGACCCAAAGTACTGCGGCTTTACTATGGTCGATCTCCAGGCGCTGATGGAAGAGCACGCGCTGGAAAACCCCTATCCAATCTGAATCTGCACACCCAAACGACGTGCAAAAGTGTGACTATCCTCTAGTCGCCAACGCAAATTCCTCCCAACTTTCGTGATCGTGTTCGTTGCTCGTGTTCGTCCGGAGCGTGAAACGATCACGAATCACGAGCCCCATGACCATCCTCTCTCCTCAATCTTCGATTGTACTCGCTCCCGGCATGAATCCGTGCCGTAAGATATTTTCCGAAATGGTTCGAGGCTCGAGAAACTGCAACAGATAATCGGGGCCGCCGGCCTTTGAGCCGATACCGGAAAGCTTGAGCCCGCCGAACGGTTGACGCTCCACTACAGCGCCCGTAATACCACGATTGATATACAGATTGCCGACGCGGAATTCTCGCCGGGCCTGTTCTATATGGGCCGGGGATCGGGTGAATACGCCGCCGGTCAAGGCAAACAAGGAATCGTTGGCAATCGCCAACGCGTGGTCGAAATCCTGCGCTTTCATAACCGCTAACACCGGGCCGAATATTTCTTCCTGGGCAATGCGACTTCGTGGATGGATATCGCTGAATATTACAGGTCCCACGAAGAAGCCCTCCTGTGGCGCTTCCATTTGCAGCACACAATTCCCTTCGATAGTGCCTAGCCGTATGTATTCTTCGACCCGGTGTTTCGCGCTGTCATCAATCAGCGGGCCTACGGTATTGCGCGGATCTTCGGGTGGTCCAACTTTAAGACTCTGCACCGCCTCCACCAGCCGGGTGAGGAAACGGTCGTGCACGTCCTGGAGGAGAATCAAGCGGGAAGCGGCCGAGCACTTTTGTCCTTGGTAGTTGAACGCGGATTCAATGATGTGCGCTATCGCTTCATCGAGATCGGCGTCATTATCGACGATGACGGCATTCTTACCTCCCATTTCGCAAACGACTCTTTTCACATGGGCTTGCCCGGGGCGGTGACGATACGCTTCTTGCAAAATCTCCAGACCAACTTCGCGGGAGCCGGTGAAAGCGATCAGCTGAGTCTTTGGGGAGCGCACTAAATGCGCACCCAATTCGCCGCCACCTTGGAGAAGCTGCCCCGCGTCATCGGGCAATCCCGCTTGCCGCAGGATGTCACGCATTTTTGCGGCCATAATCGGCGATTGCTCCGCTGGTTTGATAAGCGCGCAATTTCCGGTTACCAGGGCGGCGGCGGTCATCCCGGTGAGAATTGCCAGAGGAAAATTCCACGGTGCGATCACAACTGCAACGCCGCGCGGCTCATACAGGTAGAGATTTGTTTCGCTCGGCAGGCGTTGGGTGTGCCGCGCCTGCGCGAGGCGTAACATCTCGCGGCCATAGTATTCCAGGTAATCGATGGCTTCCGCCACATCGGCGTCCGCTTCGCGCCAGCCTTTGCCAACCTCAAATACCTCCCAGGCCGCCAGCTCCCAGCGTTTCTCGCGCATGATCCCGGCGGCTGAGAAAAGAATTTCGGCGCGCTTCTCCGGCGGAGTTGAGCGCCATTCTGGAAAAAAGCGTTCAGCTCTTTCGAGTGCGGCATCGGCGTCGTCAAGAGTGGCAATACGGACGCGACCTACAAGTTGCTTCGGGTTCGCCGGGTTGATTGAATCCAACCAACCCGGAGCGCCGGTTTGACCTTTCTCCACCTCGCGCAGCGCATTAAGAACTTCGGCAAAGCGCGCGCGATTTTCACTCCGGGAAAAATCAATGGGCGGCTCGTTTCGGAACTGACTCGGATGCTCTGTGCGCCGGCGTTTAGTCGCGGCAACCGCAACTCGTTTGTTCGAGCCAGCAGGAGCTTGGATCAAGCTATCGATGTCCTTTTTATCGGCATAGGTCTGGCGTAGGAAAGAGGTGTTGGAAGTGTTTTCCATCAGGCGGCGAATCAGGTAAGAGATGCCCGGAAGCAGTTCCCCCACTGGTAAATAAACCCGCACTCGCTGGCCGTTCTGAATGATCGCCTGACGCATTGGCTCCGCCATGCCGTAGAGCATCTGGATCTCATAGCCGTTTACGGGAACGCCAAGCTGTTTCGCAGCGACAATGCTGTGGGCGACACTGCGTAAATTGTGGCTGCCGAAGGCGCTGTCGATGACGTCGTAGTTTTCCAATAATAAGCGAGTAAGCCGTTCGTAGCTCGCATCGGTTTGGGCCTTCTCCAAAAAAACCGGAATCGGCCAATTTTTTTGCATCGCCCAGGCAACTTCGCTGTCCCAGTAGGCGCCTTTGACCAGGCGCACCCCGACTCGTCGGTTGTGCCGCCGGGCCCAACTTATCAGCCCGCTCACGTCTTTCTCGGCGTCTCTCAAGTAATCTTGCAAGGCGATGGCAGCCGTGGGCGCACGGCGAAATTCCTCGTCTTCAAGCACGCTACAAAAGATCGCCAGGGTCAGGTCCTTGAAAGCGTATTGCTCCATATCGATGGTTAGCGCCGCCCCCAGCCTCGCGGCCTCACGGAAGAGATTCCGCAGGCGCTCGCGCACGACCTCTTCGGTAGCCGGATCCAGAGGATCGAAGCGCGCGCACAGCGAAGAAAGCTTTACGGAGAGATTGACCCTAGGCAGCGCTCCGCGGGACGACTCGTCAACTTGCGCAACACGCGGCCAAGTTTCGGTAAGTGCGGAGAGACGCCGCAGCAAGTCGATGTAGCGTTGCTGCATCGCGAGCGCCTCAGCATCGCTCACAGTGGCTTCGCCGACGACGTCAAGTGTGAACGCAGCAGGTTCTTTTCTCAGCTGCGCCAGCACCCGAGCCAAGTGGGTGCCGCTTTCTTCGGCGATAAAGCGCCGTGCCAGCTTGATAACGTTACGCCGGACGATGGGCGCAACCAGGGTGCCGGCATGAAGCGCCTGCGCTATGTAGACGAGCCCACCCAGAGCGTGATCGACACGGGAAAAATACTCCTCTAAATGGCGCCCAATCTCGGAGGAGGACTGCAGGCTTGGCAGCACATCAACGAAGCGGAACAGCGCCACCCGCAGTGACTCGTCTTCCAAAGACCGGTCGATCATCCGGCCCAAGAAATCCTGGTCGAACAGCGAATGCTTCTGTTCAGCCGCCCTCCTGTAAAGAGAGCGAGCCAGCCGCTGCACTTCCTGCTCCGTGGATTGAGCTACAGTAGCCATGTGCTTCAAGAATTATTTTAACACTAATAGCCGAGCCCGGCATCAAGGCCATGGGGACATTGCCGAGAGCATTAGCGTTGCGAACGCTTCTGGAACATCTCTGAATCGTTTACGCAGCTGCAAGGTGCGCCAAATGAGCTTGAGCAATCTGGCGCGCGTTGACAATTTTTCTTTGCGCTGTTTATAGTCAGCGCCATGCTATCCTCACCCCACAGTTGGATGGCTCGGGCACAAACCGGCATGCGCCTTGCCACCGTTACTTTGGCTCTGCTTGCGGCGATGTTTTTGGCGGAAGCGTCGGCCCAGGAGACACGGCGAGTTCGTCTGGCGTATTCGGCCTTCAGCATCTCTTTTCTGAACATTTTTCTCGCTCGCGATGCGGGCCTGTTCACAAAGCAAGGCTTGGAACCCGAATTGATCCAGATGGCGGGGCCCCTGCCCATCGCGGCGCTTGCCGCAGGTGAGATCGAATTTTTAACGGGGTACACTACCGGGATCATTGCGACCGGTCAGGGGGCGCCGCTGAGGGGCATCATGGTGTCTCTGCGCAAGCCGCCCTTTTATCTCGTCGCAGAGCCTCATATACAGAGACCCAACGACCTCGCCGGCAAAAGAATCGGTGTCGACCGCATCGGCAGCCTGCAACACCTCGTGGCACGCCTGCTGTTGAAGAGCAAAGGTGTCGATGCCGAGAGGGTTCTGTTCACGCAGACCGGTTCAGTCTCGAACACCGTCACGAGCCTTGGTCAAAATGCCGTCTCTGCTGCGGTACTTTCCGGGCCGCACAACGTCATCATGGTGCAGAAGGGATTTCGTCAAATTGGCTCAGCTGACGAATTGCCGATGCAATTTCCGACCAGTGGGCTGGTAGTGAGCGAGGCAAAGCTGAAGACCGACGCCAACCGTATCAAAACTGTCATTCGCGTCATGCTCGACGCGCACGCATTCAGCCAGCGCGAGAAAAATTGGGTCATCAACTACATTCGTGATAAATGGAAACTTGAAACAAAAACTGCCGAGACGGTTTACGACCAATGGCGGGCGATCTTGCAGCCGGACGGCAAGATCCCGGCCACGGACATGCAGGAATATTTCGATCTCGCCTATGCGCAGAAGCAAATTGCCGCGCCGATCAATGTCGCAGCGGTGACGGATTACACGCTTCTCGACCAGGTAGCGGCGGGTAAATAACCGGTTTCGGGTTTCCAGTTTCGTGTTTCGCGTCGTAACCCGAGACTCGAAACCCGAAACTCGAAACAATGAACCGAAGGAGCCACACATGGACGGCAAGGAACTCGTGGATTCAGTAAGGAAAGAGATCATCGAACCGGGGATTCACCGGCTGATGGATACGCCGTACTTCACAGAACTACGGCAAGGCAAGTTGTCGGTGAGGCGCATGCAAGGTTGGGCCATACAGCATTACCTGCATAATAAAGCAATCCTCAGGTCATTTGCTCTAGGCATGGTAAAGAACGCGCAAGACCCGACGATGTTCGATTACTTCACTTATCAGTTCAATGAAGAGCAGTCCCACCCCGATTTGGCCAAGCGGTTTGGCCTCGCATTGGGCCTCAAAGACGAAGACTTTGCAGAAGCAACCCAGATCTTCGAATGCCAGATACATTCGGCGCGCACCGTTTATAACACGTTGACGGGAATCCCGCCTCAGAACCGAGCGTCGGCGCTCACCAGCGAGAGTATGGTTTGCCGTTACTCGGAGGAGTTCCTTGAGGCGGGGCGCAAACACTACGGATTGAGCGAGCAGGATTTGATATTTTTCACCACTCACATGGTGGCGGACGTCGAACATACCCAGCAATCGGCTGACCTCATCGCCCGGTTGGTCAAGACGCCGCGAGAAGCGCGTTTGGTTCGTGAGAGCGCGCAGTACATGGTCCGGATAAAGCTCGGCAAATTCGACGGCATCTATAGGGAGTATGCGTAACAGAGCGGCTAAGCTGGTTCAAAGTCCAAGGTACCAAGTGGACTAAGAAAGTTCGACAATTTCTGGATGTCCCGCTCTGAGGA
>DATACQ010001051.1:0-6663 GCA_036258955.1 Binatia bacterium | reverse complement strand
CCATAGCGGCCGTGAGACAGATAGCGCCAGCGCATCACGAGCAACGGATTTCGTCGGCATTTTCCAGGTCGCGCAGTTTCTTGGACATAGGTACTTGCTCCGACTTGAGGGCGGTCAGCTGCAGCGGCTTGCGGAATGCTTGAGCGCAGCCTATTTGTTGTTCAGCACCGCTTCAAACTCGCCCGGCACGTGCGGGCATGCGGCCGTGAAGCGCTGCCTCACTTTGCATCATGGAAAATAATTCCCAAGGTATATCTGCTGCCCGAATGGACCGTGCTGACCCCGTGACGTAGATGGGCGCGATAATAACCCCTCGCGCCGCGGACCGGCCGGTCATTAACGGAGAAAATCACCGCGTCACCTTGGTTCGGAGAGAGCACTTCGGCACGTGACTGGCGGCGCGGCTGTTGCTCTGTCAACACAAACTCGCCGCCTGCAAAATCCCTCCCGGGTTGGCTCAAAAAGAAAGTAACTTGGAAAGGAAAGAAAATATCGCCGTATAGATCCCGATGCAAACAATTGAAATCACCAGGGCCGTACTTGAGTAACAAGGGAGTCGGCCGCTCTTGGCCGGCTCTGTGGCATCGCTCGGTAAACTGCGAAAGCTTTGCGGGAAAGCGCGGTTGCTTGGTGCCGAGCCGATCGCGCCATTCGTTCGCCAGCGGCGCAATCCGGGGATACATAGACGTCCTAAGCTGTTCGACAACGGAGGGCAGTGGGTATTTGAAATATTTGTATTCGCCCCGGCCGAATCCATGGCGGTACATTTCGATTCGCGAACGGAATCGAGCCTCCTGGGCATAGAGCGCGACAATATCTTCGCACGCCCGACTGCTAAGAACACCGGAAAGGAGAGCGAAGCCCCGCCCATCAAGGTGAGAAAGTGCCGCTTCCCAATCGATTGCAAGTTCGCAATCTTCACCGGACGGTTGGAGTACCATGATCTTCTTTCGACACTTCCTGGAGATACAACCAATTTTGGCTACCTGGTTTACTGTACGCAAGAGCCGCCTCATGCCTCTGGTGTATAGCAGCGGGCGCAACCCTTCTGGGTTATGCCGACTCTAAAGAGCGAGCCTTGAATTTTGCAGAGTGACCCAGTTGGGACGGAAGCGACGTCGGCTAGTATCATGACCCCAGAAATTCTTTAACAAGCCGCGCGACCTGCTTTAGTCATTCCCGCGGAAGCGGAATCCAGATTTCTTCATGAATTTCCCTGGATTCCGGGTCGCGCTTCCTCGCGAAAGCGGGGATCACGCCAGCTTGCCCGGAATGACTTGGATGTGCCAATGAACTCCGGGCACAGCACACTAGATGAGCCAGGTGGGGGTATTGAGCACGATGTGTAGCCGATGTTGTCACCGCTGGTTTACAGCCGTACGGCAGCACTAGAAAAGTTGCCCTCAGCCTGCCGCTCTGCATGTAGCCGGTCTCTAGAAACTCTACAGGGGTTCAGCGCTTACAGGGGATCTGAGATCGAAAGATGACCCTCCGATGCGCGCTGCCCAGGGATTCTTGTTGGCATGACCGTTGCGACTCGGACCAAGCATGAACGTTAAAAGAGGAGAACGTTCAGGTGAGGAGGGCGTTATGGAAGCAGTAATAAACCTAGTCTTTATCGGTTTCATTGTTATTGCTCTTCTGCTCGGATGAGTAAAGAACGAGCGCGCGGCACCCTGACTGGGCCGCGCGCTGAACGTGCGCATCCTTTCCCATACGGACAGCCAAATCAAAACTACTTTCCGCCGCTGCGAGTACTAGCAGATTACCAGTCGTGGCTGATCATCAGGTAACCCGCAACCGTAGTTTTCATCTCCGATAGATTCGCTTGACAGTGTTTCTCTCCTTTGCGAGAAGAAGGTTGCGTTTGCCGCCATGGGAACGCCGGGGTGACGCCATTCAAGCGACTCGATCGATTCAAATCATCTGAGTCGCTCATTCGAGGCACCTTGAACTTTGAACCTAGAACGTTGAACGAACGGAGGGATCTCTTTATGTCAGACGTTGAACCCCGAAGAGCCGTGCATTGGATCGATCACTATGTCGTCGGCACCAACGATATGGTTGCCTGGGCTGATTGGGCGGTGAACGGATTAGGCATTGCGCGCCAACCGCTTATAGGACTCACCACGGCGGCTCGCAAAAGAAACGTAAAAATAACTTGTTTTTTATGGTGGCAGGGTGGGTCATGCCGGATCGGTGCATTCCTGCAACCGGAGATTTTTCCGCCGGCAAAAAGCCTAGGTGAAGAACTGCCGCGCTGCGGTTTCTATATCCGCGGCGAGGACATTGATATGCACTTGCGACGCCTTGACCGGCATAAGATCCCGCATACGGATCCCGTCCGCACCGGGGCGGACGGCGAGGAAGGTACCGTCATCTGCTTCGCCGATCCGGACGGGAACCAGTACGAGTTCTGGGCACCGAAGCAAATGCCTGAAGGCGCGCTGGAGATCGCCACGTCCGAGAAAGTCGGCCGCATCAGTCACGTAGTGCACGGCGCCCGGGAGCTGGGAAGAACGGCCGCGTTTTTTGAAAAATACTGTGGTATTCAACCGGAGCACAGTTCGAAGACGGCCGAGGGAACTCTCGTGCTTCGACTCAGAGCGGGCGCGCGGATCGTATACAAGTTGGTCGACAAAGTGGATGAGCGGGTGTCGGGACATGGGACCTGGTGGGACATGCACACGGCACTCACGGTTCGCGCAGAAGAATTTCTGCCGAACTATCGGCGCATGTGGCAAGGCATTCCAGAAGAGGAAGGTTATAAGGCAGATCTGAACCTGACCCTAGAACAACAAGAGGCGCTTCCGGCGCGCACGGGTTTGCATCGCAGTCCCGTTGGCCTCAAATGGAAGCAGATCTGCGATCGCGGCGATGAGTTCTATGACTGGGACTGCCACTCCTTTCACTTCATGGGCGGCAAACCGCTCAAAGCCGACGGTTCCATGGCATTATACGAGGCAATCGAGCAGGAAGAATATTTGCGCGAGTTGGCGGAATCGATACAGAAGGGCAAACACCCGGGCTTAATGGATGGGTTAGGCCACGAAAACCCTTTCAAGCCTCACCAAGCATGAGAGCTGCTATCCCGGTTAGGACGTTTTCATGATTGCCGAGGAAAAGGCCTTCGGCGCTGGTTCGACATGCTCACCACTCCGAGTAAAGTCGAAGGGTGGCCAAGATAGTGTCGGGTGTCAAGGTTGCACAGGTTGTTGCAGGGTTTTTGATACCATTGACATTTCCGATCATACCGAGACTCGGAAAGCATCCCGAATCTTTTTCAACAACCTGTTCACTTACAGCCCTTCATTCTAGATGAGAGACACGAGTCGACGTATGAATAGTCCCGGTAGGCAGGCGAAAAGACCGTGATGAGGAAGCGCTACTCTCTCTTGTTGATTTGGGCTTTTCTCTGGCTGCCGGGGGGCTTCCTCGTAGAGGCGGCGCAAGTCCGCATCGCCGTCACCAATCCGAACATGTCTTTTCTTCCGTCCGGAGTTGCCTTGAAAAAGGGTTTTTTCAAGGACGAGGGCTTAGACGTCGAAATCATTCGCATGAACGTGCCAAACATCATAACTGCTCTAGTGACCGGGGACATTGGGTACACTCTGCTCTTCGGCTCTGTGGTGCGCGGCGCGCTGCGAGGCATGCCCGTGCGGGCTCTGGCGAGCCTGCTCGACGGTTCAACCCACGCATTGGTTGCCAAGCCCGAATACAAATCGGGTAAAGAGCTTAAAGGAAAGACTGTCGGCATCGGCAATTTCGGCGGAACGGATGACGTGGCGGGTCGAATGATGTTGAAATCTTTCGGCCTGGACACGGAAAAGGATCTCAAGTTCATCGCCCTCGGCCCGGACCGCGCCCGGCTCGCCGCATTGAAAGAAGGCTTGGTGGATGTAGCGGTTATCGCGCCGCCTGGCGACGCTCTGGGACGACAAATGGGGTTCAACGTGCTCCTCAGAGCGTACGAGGTTTTTAGTTTCCCTTTCATCGGTGTCGGCGCCAACGTCAAAACCATTGAGGGGAAACCGGATGAGGCCAAGAAGGTCGTAAAAGCCATGCTGAGAGCAAACCGTTTCATCCTTGAGGACAAGGAAGGTGCCGTGAGAGTCCTCATGGACTGGGGAAAGGTCGGGCGTGAGCAGGCCGTGGCTTCCTACGACTCCACCTGGAAGGTCTTCAGCCCCGACGGGAGCATTCCTGAGGAAGGTTTGCGGATGGTTGTGGAACAAGCGAAAGCGGAGCTCAAACTCACCCGCGATGTGCCATTAAATGAGATCATCGAACTTGCGCCGCTCCGCGCCGCGCAAAAAGAGTTGGGCATCCGAAAATAGCCACGCCGAATAGGTGGACTAACGCTCGGAGTATGCATGTCCGAAGAAGAACTGTTAGGGGCTCTTGACCAAAAGCTGCGTGAGTTGAGCGTTGAAGGCCTCTGGTCTCCCGCGTCAGACGCTGATATGGCGACTTACAGCAAGGATCCCCACACCACAGTGTTGCCTCATGTTTGGAAGTGGCAGGATCTCTATGAAGCCATTCAGACCGTCGGCAACATGCACGGGCTCGACGGCAAAGCGGAAAGGCGCGTGCTGCGGCTTATCAACCCGGCTTATAAATACATGGAGAATAGGCGCCAACGGACAACCACACACACGATGCTTATGACCATGCAGCTTCTGAAGCCCGGCGAGGTCGCGCACGATCACCGGCACAATTTCGCCGCCTTTCGTTTCATTCTGAAAGGCACTGGAGCCTACACCGTGGTCGATGGCGAAGAAATCCCAATGGAAGAGGGGGATTTGGTTCTGACCCCTTCAATGACCTGGCATGGACATCGAAACGGCTCCGAGCCGGTCGTGTGGCTCGATGGACTTGATAATCCGTTGCTGTTCTTGCTTCAAGCGATCACCTGGGAAGCCTTTCCGGGCGGCCTCCAACCTATGAAAAATATCTCCGACTGGATGGGACCGAGAGTTGGAACGGCCCGGCCCATTTGGGAGAAAGCTCTCGAACGGCCCCATTATAATCTGCGCTACCGATGGCTCGACACTTATGAAACGTTAAAACGCCTTAGCGACGGTCCCGGCAGTCCGTTCGACGGCGTGGCATTAGAATACGTGAATCCCCGGGGGGGCCATACGATGCCCACGCTGGCCTGCCGGATTCAATTGCTTCGGCGCGGAGAGACAACGAGGACTCACCGGCACAACAGCAGCACTGTTTATCATGCCTTTAGAGGAAGCGGCACGACCGTTATTGACGGCAAGCAGTTCGATTGGGATCAGGGCGATTGCTTTGTCGTGCCGTTGTGGAGTTGGCACAGCCATCGGAATCGCTCGATCGACAAAGAAGCCATTCTATTCTCCATGAGCGACATGCCCGTCATGGAAGCCTTGCAGCTCTACCGTGAGGAAGCGGGTGAAGCCGTTTAACGGAGCCCCTACCATTGTTACTCGAGAAGACGGTCCTTTCCAAAATTGATCCTGCTTGTGAATTGATAAACTTTGCTGCGTCTCGATTACGGGAATCTGCCTCCTAGTTTCATCAGCATCATCTCACGCTAAGCGCTTGCACTGACTTATCTAAAATGTGAGAAGACAAGTTCCTTACCCTTGGTACTAATTTTGCGCCCCTCGTGTTTCAAACCGCTTGAGGACCTAAGGTCGAGATAACGGTAACTACGCGAGTCCTGAACAGATCCTCAAACGAACTTCTAACCAAAGGAGAAATTATGGCCAACGAAAAACACAGCCCCGGAGAAGTCCAACAAGCAATCAAGCTAGGTCCCATTACACGTGAATACAAAGGCGACGCGCAACGAGTCGTTCAATCTTTGAACGGCCTCCGTTCCACAGAGATCATGAGTTATCTTCAGTACATGCAGCACCAATATATGGCTGTTTCGTTGCTTTCGCCGGGATTAAAGGGGGAATTTCAGGCGCATGCAACCCAGGAACTCGACCACGCCAATCGCCTGGCCGAGCGCATCCAGCAGCTTGGAGGTGTGCCCATTTACGATCCAAAGGAGATTGCAGCCAGAGCGGCAAATGTCGGGGTCGTAGCGGAGCAAAGCGCGACATTGACCGATATGGTGGTGGAGGATTTAATGCTGGAAAGGCAGCAGATAGAAGCTTATACCACCTTGATTCGGCAGATCGGCGACCAAGATTTTGTAACGCGACAGCTGCTCATAGGCATCCTGGCGGAGACGGAACAACATGCCAGTGAATTAGCCGATTATCTCAAAAGAACCGCAGATACATAGATGAACAGGTAATCGCTCCGGCAACGAGAAGAGTCCCCGGTTTCCTCAGAGCAGGGGAGGAGATGCGTGGAGTCTATTCAAAAGGTCTAAAACCGCCGGTCACTTACTTTTGAAGTGTGCCAGCAACGGCGACACTGCCGGGAGCTGAAGGCCTTGGGTCCGCCGCACCCTGGACACCGATAGGCTCGCAGATTCTTTGTGCTCTTCTCAATTGATTTGAGCGGGCTCAAAGCCAATCGCAGCTCCCGCACGTCTCTTTCGTTTGCGCGCGCCGCGCACTCGCTACGGCGTCGCAACCAAGGCCAGTAAAACGGTACTTTATTCGGCTTTGTACTCGTAAGAATCCTGAACTGTCGAAGGCTTCCGCAGCCGAACTGTTTTTGCATCTCGGCGCA
>DATACQ010001050.1:0-2965 GCA_036258955.1 Binatia bacterium | reverse complement strand
GAGAGGATATTCGCCACTGCCGCGGAGAGCTCCGCGATCTCAGTAAGACAGCCGCCCCGTTCTGCGACCTCAAATGCCCGCTGACGGGATCGCCGCCGCATCGACTTCGAGGTGATCACAGATACAAAGAAATGAGCCGGGCTCGATCACCGGACCTGGCCCGCGTTAACTTTCACTGCTGCTAAGAGAGCCATTTTTTCGCTGGCGCCGGGAGGCCCGGCCGAACCACGACAGAACGGGCAACTTCTCTTTGATCAACACCAACAGGATCAATCCGGTGAGACCGATGCCCATGACATATTCTCCGGACCCGATCATAATTCCAACCGCAGCCACAGCCCAAATGCCTGCCGCCGTCGTCAGCCCTATCACCTGCCCCCCTTCCTTCAAAATCATGCCGGCACCCAGGAACCCGACGCCTGTTATTGTTCCCTGAATTATCCTGCCAGCGTCCTCCGAGAATCTTTCAACGCCGATGCTGGTAAAAGCCGCCGTGGCTATGGCTACCAGCGCGTGGGTGCGATCTCCGGCATGACTGCCCCGCGACTCCCGTTCCCACCCTATGAGAAACGATAAAAAACCGGCCAAGGCAATTCGTCCGATAAACACCAAGTCTCGGGTCTCAAACGCTAGATCTGCGATGTCGATCATGACTCCTCCATCCCTTAGTTTCAGACTAAACGTGGCGATCATAGTCGCTTCTAATTCCTTCCGTGCGGCCATTTCGCGTCCGCGGGGTTACTCGCCAGCGCGATCCATACCACGCTTCAGATGGAGGCTTCCTTAATGAGACGGTGCGAGCCTTGCGGTGAAAGACCCCGAGACCGGGGGCGAGCATCCCCACGACAAAAACGTTAAAAGCAATCCAAAGAAATAAGCGTTCCGATTCCATAAATTTCCATTCTCCTATTTGCAGGCGAAACCACCGCGCACACGTCACGCGAGCAAAAACATTACGAGAACGGAAATACTAAACGCGATAGACCTGAAGAAGGCGGAGATTACCCGGGGGAAGGTTCGACTGAAGAAAAAAGCGCGAGCGCAGATCGGTCCGTGTTGCGTTCCATGTTGAGCCGATAAATAGCGAGGGAATGACGAAAGGCGGCTGAACTTTTTTGCCACCAGTCTGAGGTCGCCGCGACTTCCTGGAAACCTGTTCTTCTCGTTCCTCAGCAGCTGCCTGCTCGGCCGCCTCTGCCGGCGTGATCATGATCGCGGATACTTGCGTACCGGTGAGACCCAGCGCGACAAAGAAAAGCAACAAAGTAGACAGAATCGACCGCTTCACGGGGTATGAGCTAACAATTCAAAAACTTTAAGTCAATAATGCTTGCTCCGCAAAGCGTAAATGCACCCATTGACCGCCTGCAAAGGCACGTTGCGCTCTGGCTCTCGCAAGACGATGGCAACGTAACCATTACAGCGGGGGCACGTGTGCTGAATACATCCAGCATTGAACTGAACGAGGCTCCACCCTAATGGGCGAAGTCGCCCGCCTCGCCTCTTCTGTACACTCGCAATGCAAGAGAAATTTTGAGGGAGCGACGGAACGGGCGCCGGGCTTCGGGCTCGGCGCCCTCTTTTACTGGAAGGCTTTGCACAGCAGGAAGACGACCGCAATCAAAACTCCAATGGTGAGCAAGTCTATTATCATTGCGTGTTCAGATGTTCTCTTGTTTCTCGGCTGGGGCAAGGGCGGAGTGAGGCACCGCCCTCGCCCAATCGTATCTTGGGCAGGAGACGACTGCAGACTACTCTGCCAACCGGGCTGCTGAGTAGTGCAAATTTACGGCCGAATTGGTGAAGCTTTTAGGAAATCTTTCAGACCTGCTGTAGCAATCGCGATGGCACTGTCGCCCGCAGGGCTGCTTTCGTCCTAAAGCCCAGCCTTTGCGGCCTCGGCGCCTGTTTGCTATCTTCTCTCGGTTAACGAAAAGTATGGTAATGGACAGTAACAAACTCTGGTAGGCCGTCTTCAATCTTGCCGGACTCGCGGTGCTCGTATAGGTCGTACTCAGCTCGTTTTTGTTTGGTGGGGTTAACGCTGGCACGGGCTGGTCCGCGTTTGCTTTACCAGAGTGCTCGCCAAAACCGGAGAAACCATTGAATCTGGCGTTAACGCGATAATAGCTGCAACAACCTGCGTTAATGCAAGAATACTGCAGCGACAGTTAACCGATTGCCGAATTTCGATGTTTGATCTTGAAATTTCTATGCCAGCACCTCCGCTCATCCTCCATTCGCCGTTCCCACTTTCTTCTGTCTTCCGCTCGTACCTCGAAGTCTTCTCGGGATTTTTCTAAATGTTCGCTCTTCATTTAATCATAAATGGTCTTTAGGAACCGAGTGCTTTGATTTCGGGATCCAGAAGACTGGCTCGCGCTCCTCCCCCTTCCATCGTAAAACTGCCTGGAGGGCACTGGATCGGGCAATCAGGAAGGCAAACGAGAATGCGAAAGACGACGAGAAGCTAAGGCGCCTTACAGTCCACAGTCTACGTCACAGCGGAGCATCGATTCATTTGATGAGCGGAACACGCTTCCGGAAGTAAGTGCCATGCTTGGCCACGCCAACGTCAACATCACGCTGTCCGTTTACACTCACTTTATTCCGAAGATGCAGACCAACTCAGCAGCGACGCTGTCGAGCGCGATTTTCAGCGGTAAACAAACGGTTAGCTCCGAAGTTGCCCACGATAAGGACACTTCGGGCGAAAATGCGGCTGTTTCGTAGTTAAAGTAGCTGAGAGTTTTGCAATGAAAGTAGCTGAAACAAAGCAGGATTCAGGAAATGCCCCCGGCGCGATTCGAACGCACGGCCCCAGGATTAGGAATCCTGTGCTCTATCCACCTGAGCTACGGGGGCACATGGGAAAGGTTTGGCTTACGCGGTGTGAATCATTCATTCTTTGCTATCATTTTTCTTTGATTTTGGTCAACGCATGGCGTTGACGTTAGCGGAACAA
>DATACQ010001049.1:0-7321 GCA_036258955.1 Binatia bacterium | reverse complement strand
TTACAATCGTTCAAAACGGCCCCACCACCCATCGGCTAGTCAGCCTGAAAAACTGCAGCACCTCGGCAACCATGATTCTCGGCGGCGATCTGCCGCGCTCGCGGGAACTTGGCTTTGCGGAAATCGCGCGGTTGCACGACTATATACCCAATCTGCAATTTCACAGCCTGATCGTGGATGGGCGCTGGGCTGAGGCCAACAACCAACTCACGGTGCGTTATCTCAAAGCGATGGTGCGCGCGATGCAGTGGGCGCATAGTAATCGGGAAGCCGCCGCCGAGCTGGTTACGAAACGCACGGGTATCCCGATCAAGTATACGCGCGACACGGTCGAGGAGTACCTTTCACAGGGGATCATCAGCCGCGACGGTTCGGTGAATCGCGAGGGTTTTCAGCGGCTCATCGATTTGATGGGCGACCGACTATTCAAAACCCGGCCTTATCCAGCGCCGGAGAAATATCTCGATATGAGTTACTTGCGGCGCGCGCATCAGGAGTTGGGAATCAGCCCCGCCCGCTAGCGACCGCCGGTCAAACGTCGCTTACCCATCTTTCCATAGAGGGGTCAGAAGAATCCCCTTTCGGATCGCCGGGGATTTTACACCTGCTTGGATTCCGCCTCTCTGATCACGGCCCACAACTTGGGCGCAGTGTAGGGCATATCGAGGTGATCAACGCCCAATGGCGCGAGGGCGTCCATCAACGCATTCGCTACCGCTGGGGGCGCCCCGTTGGTGCCGCATTCGCCGACGCCTTTGACGCCGAGCGGATTGAATGGGTTTGGGGTGATGGTCTCACCCAAAATCATCGGCGGCATGTCTGCGGCACGCATCACGGCATAGTTCATGAACGTGCCGGTCTCCACCTGGCCATCCTCGCTATAGAGCATTTGCTCCCGCAAGGCTTCTCCGAGCCCCTGGGCGACACCGCCGTGAATCTGCCCTTCGACAATCATCGGGTTCACCACCACGCCGCAATCATCGACCAGCACAAGCTTCTCGATGTTAAATTTGCCCGTCTCGCGGTCAACACTGACAAATGCCACGTGGGTTCCAAAGCCCCAGGCTTCGCGGCGCGGGTCGAAGAAAGCCGTCTCTTGAAGCCCTAGGTCCATGCCTTTGGGAACTCTGCCGCTATACGCTGCCGCCGCCAACTGACGCCACGTCACTTTCCTATCCGGCACGCCCGCCACGGCGAAACCGCCATCGGTTTGGACCATGTCTTCCGTAGCAGCTTCCACTAGATGGGCGGCAAGTTTTTTGGCTTTTTCGATTAAACGTTCCGTCGCGACACCGAGTGCTCCGCCGCCGGTGACCATACTACGACTGCCGAAAGTGCCGGTGCCTTGCTGGATCGCGACGGTATCGCCGTGTCGGATCGCAACGTGCTCCATGCCAACCTTCAGACGTTCCGCCACCACTTGCGCGTAGGACGTTTCATGCCCCTGTCCATGGGAACTGGAGCCTGTTAACACGGTAATCTCACCGGTGCGTTCGATTCTCACGGTGCCGCTTTCGAATCCGGCGCCGCCACTCGGCTCAACGAAAGTTGAAAATCCGACTCCCACTATTTCGCCCCTTTTGCGTCTTTCGTCGCGCAAGCGTAAAAGTTCATCGTAGCGGGAAAGCTTAAGCGCTTCCGTGAGAGGCTTCTCGTAATCGCCTGAGTCGTACTCGACCCCGGTACCCGTGGTGTACGGGAACTGATCGGGTCGGATGAAGTTCTTGCGGCGAATCTCCAAACGATCCATACCGAGCACCGCGGCGGCCTTGTCGAGCAGCCGCTCAATGTTCAGAACCGATTCCGGTCGTCCGGCTCCGCGATAGGGCCCCGTGGGGCAGGTATTCGTAAACACGGCCACGATTTCGACACGGCAATCTTGTATCTGATAGCTGCCGCAGGCCATGCCGAGCATGCGCTGCGGCGGGCCTGCCGTGCTGGAGTGCAGATAGGCGCCAAGGTTAGCGACGACTTTGACTTTCAATCCCAGAATCTTACCGTCTCTTCTAAGCGCCATCTCCGATGTCATCGCCTGATCGCGCCCCTGGATCGTCGTGATAAAATCCTCACTCCGGGTGGCGACCCATTTGACCGGCTTCTTGAGCTTCAGCGCGACGTGGCATGCAACAATATCCTCACGATACACCGGTCCCTTGCTACCAAACCCGCCACCCACGTCCGGCGCGTAAAGGCGAATTCTGTGTTCGGGAAAACCTAAAGTGTTGGCGATCTCGGCGCGCGCGCGGTGAGGCCCCTGCGTAGACAGCCAGACGGTGAGCTCCTGGCCGCGTGGATCGGGGCTGGCGACGATCCCGCGGGGCTCCATAGCCAGCGCTACTTGCCGCGGACTGGCGATGTGCATGGTGAACACGTGATCCGCCTCCGCAAACGCTTTTTCGACATTCCCGCCGTTTTTTACGAGCGTGTAGCAGATATTGCTGTCGAGCTCTTCCCGCGCGAGCGGAGCGCCGGCTTTCAACGCTTCTTCCGCGTTGGACACCCCAGGCAGTGGCTGGTAATCCACCTCGACGGCATTGGCGGCATCCTGCGCCTCGGCACGGGTGCGCGCGACTACTGCGGCTACGGGAACGCCTGCGCAGTGCACCGCGCCGCGCGCGAGCACTGGATGCGGCGGAATGTTCATGTTCGGCAGCACTTGTGAGGGCGTCAAGTGTATTTGCTCCGGCATGTCGTTGCCGGTGATAACCAGCTCGACCCCAGGCATTGCTTTGGCTTTGCTCGTGTCGATCGCAGTGATCTTGGCGTGGGGATAAGGGCTACGCAGGAAAGCCAGGTAAAGCATCCCCGGTAAATCGATGTCATCGACGTAATTGCCGGCTCCGGTAAGCAGAGGCGTGTCTTCGACCCTTTTGATGGGGGCGCCGATCAGGCCGCTTGTTGAAGGTTCGGTTGCCATGATTATCCTCGATTCATCAAGGGATACAGGATGAGGGATGAAGGATGAATTCGGAAGATTCTGTATTCGTTTTCAACCTTCATGCCTCCGCTGTTATCATTTAACTGCGAGCCCGCTGAACTGCTTGTTCGATCGCCTTGCGCGCGTAAACGGTTGCGACGTGGCGCTTGTATTCCGCGCTTGCATAATTATCTTCCACTGGATCGGTGCCTTCGGCGGCTTTTGCGGCCGCCGCGGCGATGTTCTGGCCCATGAGCGCTTTGCCCTGCAGCTCCTGCTCGGTTGCGGCTGCGCGAATGGGTGTTGCACCGAGACCGCCAATGGCCACCCGTGCCGTCGCGCAGGATGCTCTAGGGTCGAGTGAGATCAGTGCACCCGCGCTAACGACGACGTAACCGGATGCCGGGTGCGGGAATTTTGAATAGGCGGAGCCCGTGCCGGGTGGTGGCAGCGGCACACGAATCGCGGTCAGGATCTCATTGGGGTTCATCGCGGTGCTAAAGAAATCGGTAAAAAAATCAGCCACCCCAATCGTCCTGGTGCCGGCTGCGGATTGCACAATGAATGACGCGTTCAAAGCCGTCAGAATAACGGGGAAATCCGCTCCCGGATCGGCATGCGCGACGCTGCCTCCGATGGTGCCTCGATTGCGCACCTGAAGGTCGCCAATGACGGATGCGGCATCCGCCAGCCCGGGCACATGTTTGCGCACCAGGTCTGAGGAAGAGACGTCTGCGTGCACCGTTAGCGCGCCGATGATCAAATGCTCGCCGTCAACTTTAATGCCGCGTAGCTCGGGAACATTGCCGATGTCGATTAACGTTCCGGGCGAGGATAAGCGCAGCTTCATCGCCGGGATCAAGCTGTGCCCGCCGGCGAGTATTTTGCCTTCCACGCCATGCTTTTCCATCAAGTCCAGCGCTTCTTTGACCGAGCGCGCCGCGACGTACCCGAAACTAGCGGGAAACATCACTGGCTCCGATCTGAGGAAGGTGTGAGGCGAGGTTTGAGGCGAGAGTGCGGAAATTCTCCGATCTGCGCTGTTGCTGGCATCGCTTATCCTTTCCTTTTCATTTTTGCTGCGGCCCACTTGATGGACTCGACGATATTGACATAGCCAGTGCAGCGGCAAAGGTTTCCTTCTAACGCATGCTCGATTTCTTCCTCATTGGGGTCGGGATTCGTCTCTAGTAGATGCACGGCGGTCATAATCATGCCGGGCGTGCAGTAGCCGCACTGTAATCCGTGTTTTTCGTGGAAACCCTCTTGTACGGGGTGGAGTGTTCCATCTTCTGCAAGTCCTTCGATCGTCGTCACGCTCGTGCCGTTGGCTTGCACGGCGAGTATGGTGCAGGACTTGACGGCGCGTCCGTCCAGATGGACCGTGCAAGCGCCGCACTGGCTCGTATCGCAACCCACGTGGGTGCCGGTTAACTTCAGCTGGTCCCGTAAGAAATAAACCAGCAGTGTCCGGGGCTCGACGTTAGCTTCGTGCTTTACACCGTTGACGGTGACGCTAATAGGCACGAGGGCGTACTCGGCTTCAGCAGCCATACTTACTGTTCCTCCATATGTTATCTTACGAAGAACTTGCGGGCTTGAGATCGCAAAACCTATCCCGTTACTCATATAACGGGATCGTGTCGGTCTCAAGCAGGCAAGGAAAGCAGTTCAATGTTAAGGTTCAACGAAGAAGGGAAAAGGCATGAGGCACAGTCACAACCCTCGCCCTCGAGACTGTGTCAATTAACCAAGTGATTCATGGGCTAACGCGCGCCGCCAGAACATGAAACTGCAGATTTCCCTCATGCCGCATGAATTGCCGGCATCCAGATTCGAAGGATGCGTCGGGGACATCCATGTCAGCCTGGATTCCAGCGCTCCATGCTGGAATGACGATGCACTGCGTGCGTTTAACGGCCGAGTCTCTCGAGTCGCTTAGTTTCGAAGGAGACCTCTATCTCATGCTGAGGTGAGCCAAGCGTCGTCTCAGGTGCTTACGAAGCCGAGATTGTGGCAGAACCTCTGGGTAAAGAAGAGCAGGGTATAAGCATTCACGCCTGCTTCTCAGGCGACTGCAGAGCTTCAAGCGCTTTCTGCATCAGCTTTAAGCGCAGCTCCTTTTCATCCTGCGGCGATAGCTTGGCATCTCCCGTGACATGGACGATACCTGTGCCCAAGACGACACGGTTCGATCCGACCATTTTGGCGATCGGCAGCGCCGAAGTGATTTGCACGACCGGGATGCCGGCTTTCTCTAACTCAGTGGTGATCGCAGCGCCGCTGCGAGTGCTAGTTCCTCACGTTGATGTGAGAATCACCGCGTCCACGTTTTCTTTTTTTACCTTTGCCGCCATCTCCCTTCCCAAGCGCCGGGTATTCGAGAGCGGATTGGATCGTCCGCAGGTGGAGAGAAACTCGTCGTGCAGCTTGCCGATAACGCCGTTTTTTTCCATCTCACGCATGGCATCGAGTGGCACTAACCGATCAGGGTCTTGTTGGACAAATCGCGTATCATAGCCGCCGTGCGAGACTTCGTAGTCCTCGCCGCGGAGATCATCAACGCCCGCGATGTCTTAGGCGCCGAAATTCGTTGCAGCCGTGCCCTCGATGCGATCGGGATTTCCCTTCGGCACCAGCCCACCGTCCGTGATCAGCATCACCTTCGACTTGGACAAATCCTTGATCGGAGGGGGCGCGGGCACCGGCGCGAACGACATTGGCGTCATCTCGGACTCAAACTGCTCGCCCTTCAGTTTTGCCAGGAGCATATCGATGATGCGCGTGCTGGCTCTCTTCTCGACCAACCGATCGCGCAACAGCCCGCGCGGCAAATAGCCTTCTTCGCGCGGCAAGCCGATCGCTTGTTTCGCGACAAGCTTTCTCCCGAGGTTGGCCATCTTGGCGAGAACATCTCGGGTCTTCGCGGCGTTGATCCCCGAATCGACGATGTATAGGGCTTCACGATAAAGATCGACGCCAGGATTTTCTTCGCTCATAGAGGCAATCGCAGGTATGCCCAACTTCTCCTGCACCGCCGCGCAAAGCGCGCCGGCAGTCATGCCGTAACGGCCTGCGTCAAAACATGGCCCCGCGGCAAACAAATCGGCCCGAGTTGCTTGGAGTCTCTTCAGAACCGCCGCCGTCACTTCGTCCTGATGCTCGACCGCATAGTTGTCGCCGCAAACGATTGTCATCACAACCTGCGCACCGTCGCCCAGAAGCTGCTCAAACAATTTACCAGGTCCGACGGCGCCATCACGAAACTCCAATCCCGTGCCAGCCTTTTCCTCAGCACCGATGCCGCCGAAAAACTGGTTCAGATAATGAATGATACGCATCTTAGGCTCCCGAGGCTTGAGGCGGGAGGCATGAGGCGCGAGATACCAGTAGATTGATCGGAATCTTACTCTCGCCTCACGGCTCGCGCCTGTAGCCTGTTAATAGATGAGCGCTCTCATCCGCGATGCCCCCTGCTGGTTCATAACACCAATCACATCCGAAGCATCGACTTTCAACGGCCCACCCAGCAATTCCCTCAACGCCGGCGTCGCGGCAATAACGCGGTCCACGCTTTCGAGTTCGTACTCCGTACCATTGCCGCCGTTGTAAACGATCGCATCGACTTCTGGAACGTTGAATAGCAGTGCCGATTCCACCCGCCGGTCGCGTGACACGTCGGAAACCATTACCGCCGTACGGACGCCCATTCGTTCCAGCAAGCGCGCGGTTTCGGAGAGATCGGCGTGCGGCAGACCACCGCCGTATTTACTGAGCACTACGCCTTCGGCCTTTAGGCTCCACTTCGCCAGATTCGCCGCCGCATAACATTGCCGCTCGCGGTCGAAGTTGTCGTTGCCGGCGACGGTCGCGATGGTGCCGGCAAAATTGATCTCCCGGGCATGATGGCGCTGATAGAGATCCACGATCACCGGATGATTTTGATAAAAGTAAGTCTCCGTGCCGCCGAACCAGGAGTTGAGCGACGGCACGATTGCGCCGTCGAGCCATTCGTCGGGATGGAGCAAGACCGGCAACATGCCGTCCGTATTCGTTCCATAGAGAATCGGTTCGTCCACGGCCGGTCTTCTCTGGCGTGAGAAAATCTGGCCGATGTAAGCCACACGAGGCAAACCGTCGCGTTCCAATTCCGGTCCGATGGGATCAAAGGTGTGCTGCGACGCAGGCTTCGCATGTACCGCGGCCTGAGCGAGATAAACCGCAGCTTTCACTCCTGCGATTCGATACGTTTTTAAAACGGACGCGCGTGGCAGCCCGGCTTTTGAGCGCGGAATGATAATCAAGTGTTGCAGCGCCGAATAATCGCTCGCAGTAGCCGCGCACCCGCTCATTTCGAGAATCCGGCCAGTTGGCGAGCGCGTCGGATCAGGCGTCATCTCAGCC
>DATACQ010001048.1:0-5659 GCA_036258955.1 Binatia bacterium | reverse complement strand
CGGCCAGCCTGCGGCCGCGGTCGCCGGTCCTCTGTCATCTCTTCCGGCCGTGTTCTTCGCGCGCAGCCATCGCGAGTTCTCAGTCGAAACCGAGGATTTTGCCGATCTGCCGCGATATCTTGTCGACTTTTTCGGCTTGGTCTTGTTTCATGTAGACAACTTGCTTTCCCTGAGCAAACTTGTAAGCAGTGGTTCCCGGCACATACGCCGAGGTATGACCCGTATACTTTTCCCAGATCGGCTGCACTTCAGCTGAGGTCATAAAGGCGACGAACAGGTGACCCACATGGGGATGACGCGCGTTTTTCAGTACGCCCACATGATACTCGGGCGAGATGACCGGCTGAACCTCTTCCGCGAACGCCAGCGGCGCCCCGGACTCTTTTGATTCGTGGAGTTGGCTGTCTTGCAAAGTCGCCGATATTAACACTTCTCCTAAGATCAGACGTTGCGCCATTTCTCCCGCACGAGTCAGAATCGGCTGCTGCGCGGAAAGTTTCTTGACGAAATCTATCGCCTTTTCCTCGCCCCACGGACCCGCGGCCAAGCGACCCCAGTGATGAGTCGAATTGATGACGCCGAGTTTGCCTTTCCATTTGGGATCCAGAAGATCTTCCCACTTTTTCGGAACATCCTTGGCCGGCAAAATCTTCTTATTGTAAGCGGGCAGTGCAAATTGGTTGGCGACCGAGACGGTGCCCTTGTCGTACTCCAACCGTTCCTTGGCGACACCGAGACTCGTATAATCAAACGGCCGGTGTAACTTTCTCAGCCACAAGGAGCCGTGATGGGCGTCCGTCACGATCATGATATCCCACTCCGGGGGCTGCCCTGAGGCAGAAAGACCCACAACTTTTGCAACGTCGCGGGTCATATTGCCGGACGGGCTGTAGTTCATTTTGACGTTCAGGCCGTATTTCTTGTTGAAAGCCGCGACTAAAGCCTGAGCCCCTTCTGGGCCAAGTGTTGAAGGGGCATGCATTTCAATCACGCCCTCCTTCTTCGCTCCGGCGATGAGATCGTCCAGGGGTGCCGCCGCTGTCGCGCCGGGCGCCATCCCGGCTAAAAGCAGCGCCAGCAGGCACAATGAAAGACCTTTGATCAGTTTCATAGCTCCTCCTATGGTCTTACTAACGTCAAGGTATTTATTCCGTCCATGCCATCATTTCAAGATGGCGTGTTGAAGGCCTCACCCGTCATTCGGACGCTCCTCGTAAGAGCTCGGATCGATATAGGCTGTCAACTCGCCACGCAACGCCGGGGTAAGGCCAAACTCCACACGAGATCGAGAACATTCTGCAGGCCCGGGGTTGAGCCGCCCAATCACGACCTTCTTTCTGTCCGCTCAGGCAATCTTCGGCCCGGTGTACTCGAGAATATACAACCCGCCGGATATCCGGTCGGAAACATAGATCAAGCCATCGGTATCGACGTAGAGGTCGTTGAACATTGGCGCTTTCTGCCCCGGCGGCGCGGGAGGAATGAAGTAACCCACTTCCTCTGGACGATACTGATTGCGAATATCAAACACGCGTAGGCCGGCGTTGTAGTAAGTCACGAAAATGATGTTCTCGCTCTGGAATGAGCCGGGGCGATTCTCGTGCACGTTATGCGGGCCGAAACGCAGCCCTCGGCTGCAGAAGTCTCCTTGCGGCACCGGGCACGTACTGATGATCACCGGATTTTTTTCTTCCCGTACGTCAATCAACCAGACCCGCTTTTCGCCTTCCTGGCAGTCGTATTTCACGGACTCATCGACGGCCACTACCAGTTTTCGGCCGGGCAGCGGCAAGGTTGTATGAGCGTAACCACCGAACGGAGGGCTCCAATCGATACGGCTGATGGTTTTCGGCCTGCTTATATCCGAAATGTCTAGAATCGCCATTCCGGCATCGACCAATGCGATATAAGATCGATCGCCGTCAGGAATCGCGCCGTGCACGTGGAAGTGCTCCCCGGGAAAAGGCTGCCATCCCGGCGGGATCTCTTCGCCATCCTTAGTACCAGGGATCCACCATCGGCCCGCTTCCTTCGGGTGAGTTGGATCTTGCAGATCGATAATAAGATAGGCGCGCTCCGCTATGCCCGGCAGCATCGCGCCGACGTGAGCGTACTTGCCGTCGGTGAACCACATGCGGTGGACACCTTTGCCGGGGAGTTTGAGGCAGCCAATCTCCCTCGGTTCCGTCGGTTCTTCGATGCTGTAAATCTTGATACCGGCTTCATTGGGCACGCTGGCGGCCAGCGATCTGTCGAAATAGGGGCGCTCCTGATTCTGGATCAAAATATCACCTGTAATCTGAACCTTGTGCGAGTGGGTATTCGGCGCATGGGGTATCTGCTTAACAACTCGCGGTTCAGTGGGATCAGCCACGTCGATGATACTCAGAGCCATCGGCGAAGTGCCGAGATGCGCCAAGTAAACATACCGCCCGTGCTTCAAGAGCTGCATGCCGTCGCCGTGACCGTTTAAGTCATGGTGACCAATGACCCTGACATTCGAGCTTTCACTCTTGGACTGTATTTCTGCTGTGGTGCTGTTCGCCATCTAGTGTTCTCCTGGCAACGCCAAGGGCGGTCCATATACTGCATCGCGTGTTCAAGTCGACGTGCGGCGCCTAGTGGTCGGCGCAACGTCTGTTATTGAAGGAAGCTCTAGACGTTTTTAGTCTCTCAAACTCATTGCAGAAAACATCCGCCTGGCTTACCTCCGCTTTCCATGCTAAATTCGCGTATTTTCAATGAGGAGTTGTACATGAATAAGGTTCTTTTAGTGGCGGTCGCGCTACTGTCGTTTGCGTATTCGCAGGTTGACGCGCAGACACGCATCCCTGTGGCCTATAGCGCCGTGAGCGCCACGCAGTCCTCTTTTTTTGTCGCAAAGGAAGGCGGCTATTTCGAGAAACATGGCTTATGGGTCGAGCCAGTGTACGTTGCCAGCGGCACGAAAGTCGCGCAGGCGGTGATTGCCGGCGAATTCCCGGTCGCGCTTGCCGGAGGCACCGTCGTTAATGCGACTCTCGCGGGCGGCGACATCGTCATATTCGGCGGCCTCGTGAATGTTCCTTCCTTCTATGTCTATGTGCATCCTTCTATCAAACGGCCTGACGACTTGAAAGGCAAAGCGGTCGGCATCACCACCTATGGTTCCTCAACGGATTTCTCGATGCGTTATCTCCTCAAAAAATGGGGAATGGAACCGGACAGGGATGTCAAAATTTTGCAAATGGGCGGGCAGCCGCAAATCGTCGCGGCTATGGTCGGGGGCGGCGTGCAGGCGGGAGTACTCTCATCGCCATCCAATTACCGAGCGGGCAAAGCCGGCTTTCAACTCCTGATCGACTTCAAACAAGTGGGGCTGGACTATCCTACAGTCAGCCTGGTTTCAACCCGCTCCTACATCAAAAAAGACCCGCAAACGGTGCGGCGCTTTCTCACGGCCTATAGCGAAGCTACTGAAAGGCTTTACCGTGACAAGGAGTTCACGATGAAAGTCATTGGCAAATACACCAAAACGGAGGATCGTGAAGGGCTTGAAGCGGCCTATGGCTTTGCCACGACGTTCATCGAACGCCCGCCTCGTCTGCCGTATAAGGCGGTCGAAACCATTCTCGCGCAGATCGGCGAAAAGGACCCAAAAGCAAGAACGGCAAAAGCCGAGGATTTTATCGACGCAAGCTTTTACAATGAGCTCGAGAAAAGCGGTTTCTTTAAGAGCCTTGCACGATAATCGAGAACCGCGAGCGTAACGAAAAAGTCTCGTCTCGGCCGAAGTTCTTCACGCCTCTCGAATTCAAGTGTTGTTCGTGCGCCTGCGCATCGATACCGAATACGGTTCTGCCGGCACTCTACTCGCTGCTGCGCTTGCGCACCGATTAGAAATACACGCTACCCCTCGATAAGTCTTGGTTGATGAAAGCAATCGTGATCCGAGAATTCGGCGGCCCGGAAGTTTTGCGTATGGAAGACGTGCCCGACCCCGCCGCCCGCCGCGACGAGATCGTCATCAAAGTACACTCAGTATCAGTGAATCGCACTCTCGACTGCGTTGTACGCGCGGGCAAATATCCGGTAGCCATCAACATGCCGCACGTGCTCGGCGTCGATGCCGCAGGTGAAGTCGTTGAGATCGGCCCGGACGCCAACAGATTTCGCGTGGGCGACCGGGTCTCGACTATCTCGATCATCCCCTGCCGCCACTGTAAACAATGCCTGCAGGGACTCGAGGCCAATTGCCTGCGCAGCGAACACGTGGGCCTGCACCGCTGGGGCGGCTACGCGGAGTACCTAACGCTCCCCGCGCGTAATGCCTTCAAGATTCCAGACAACATTAGTTACGCCGAAGGTACGGTGATCACGCGTCACTTTCCGATGGCTTTCAACCTGCTCGACAGCAAAACGGTGATCAAGCGCGGCGAGTGGGTTCTCGTGATGGGCGCGGCGGGTGCGCTGGGAAGCTGCTGCGTGCAAGTCGCCAAAATGTTCGGCGCGAACGTCATTGCCGCCGCGGGTGCGGAGGAGAGGGTCGCTCTCGCGTTGGAATTCGGGGCAGACTTCGGTGTGAACTACCGCGAGCAAGATCTGGCGACCGCAGTTATGAAAATCACGGACGGCGAAGGCGCAGACATTGTGTGCGAAAACATCGCCGACCCAAGCCTCTGGTCCGGTGCCTTCAACAGTATGGCGTTAGGTGGGCGCATGGTCACCGCCGGCGCTCACGGCGGCGGCACCGTCACGTTGGACGTGAAGCAGTTGTATTTGCGCCGCCAAACCATTATTGGCGCGGCCGGAACGAACCCGGCGGATGTGGAGAAGGCTCTGGCCGCGGCCGCAAGTGGCAGGATCCGCGCGATACGCCATCAGCGCATGCCTTTAAGTGCAGCGGCCGAAGCGCATCGCGCGGTCGAGAGTAATCAGATTACCGGGAAGATCATTCTCGAGCCGCTGCGATGTAACACGGGCTTGCGCAACTAATCCCTTGCAACTGGCGGGGTGCGGTAGCACAACGCGGAGCCGGTTTACAGCCTCCACACGTCTTGGTAGAAACCAGGTAGCGACCCTCCGGAGGAAATCATGGCTGAGATTTGCACGATTATTGGTATCACCCACAACCCATTTATGCCGCGTCTGTTTCAGCAGTCCCAGCAACCGCCGGGCGCGGCCAAGGTCAAGGAACGCATCGCGATGATGCGACAGAAGCTCGCCGATGCACAACCCGACGTGTTGGTCTGCATCGGCAACGATCATCTGCACCAGTTTTTCATGGACAATATGCCCGCCTTTATGATCGGCAAAATGGACGAGTACGACGGCACGTTTTACGATGAAGTTCGAGAGTTCGGCTTGCCTACATGCAAACTGCCCGGTGATGCCGAAACCTCGGACGCGATCATGGAGGGCGCCTTCGATCGCGGTGTGGATTTCTCCTATTCAAACGAGCTCACCATCGATCACTCGATCGTCGTGCCGATGCTGTTTGTCCGACCGGAAATGGATATACCGATCGTGCCGATCTTGACCAACTGCATCGCGCCGCCCATGCCCAGGCCCAAACGATACTTTGAAGTGGGCAAAGCTATTCGTGCAGCCATCGATAGTTTACCGTCAACCAAGAAGGTCGGCGTGCTCGTCAGCGGTCATCTATCGCTGGAGGTCGGCG
>DATACQ010001047.1:0-2753 GCA_036258955.1 Binatia bacterium | reverse complement strand
TACTACCGGGACGCGAAGTCCTACCAGATCGTCGAAGGCTCATCTAACGTACAAAAAATGATTATCGCACAGGACGCGCTGGGGTACAGGAAAGCGAACAGGTAGGGTTACGGAGAAGGGCAAATGGAAACTTGAGGTCTTTGGCCAGTCGGATCTTTGCCGATGTAGACCCGGATGCCATATACTTCCTCGATATTTTTTTCGGTCAGCACTTCATCAGGCGCTCCGTCGCAGTAGATCTTTCCGTCACGAAGGATGATTAACCTCGGGAAGTACAGTGCGGCGAGATTGAGGTCGTGCAGGGCGGCGATAATGGTGAGACCGCGCTCGCGGTTGAGACGGGCGAGAAGCTCGAAGATCTGCACCTGATGTTTGAGATCGAGGAAGGCTGAAGGCTCATCGAGCAGGAGTATTGCCGGTTCCTGAGCCAGCGCGCGCGCGATCATCACTCGTTGTTTTTCTCCGCCACTCAATTCGTGCACATAGCGCTGTGCCAGTGTTAGCGAATCGGTCAGCTTCATACTTGCGCGCGCCACTTGGAGGTCCTTTTTTCCTTCCAAAGCAAAGGCGCTGTGATAGCTGGCCCTCCCCATTAAGACGATCTCCGCGACCGTGTAGGGAAAATTGACCCGGCTTTCCTGCGGCACGACCGCAAAAAGCCGGCTGAGTTCCCGCCTGCCGTAGCTTTTAGAACTCTTGCCGTTGATTTCAATTTCACCTTCGCTCGCCAACACCGCAGAAAGAACCCTGAGCAGAGTCGTTTTTCCGGACCCATTGGGACCCAGCACACCGAGCATTTCACCGCGGCGGACGCAAAGTCCTATGCCCCGGAGCACCTCCCGCTCTCCGTAAGCGAACGCGAGGTCGCGTGTCTCAAGCGCGGGTGTCATAAAGCCAGGCTTCTTCTACCCTCGCGGTAAAGGAGAAAAAGAAAAAACGGACCGCCGAAGAAGGCAGTGATAATTCCCACCGGCAACTCTGCAGGGGCCAATAGTATCCGCGCCAACGTGTCAGCCCAGACCAGGAAAATCCCGCCGGCGAGAAACGAAGCCGGCAATAGCAGGCGGTGATCGCTGCCGATGATCAGGCGCATGGCATGGGGCACCATCAGCCCGACAAAGCCGATCATTCCGCTGACTGAAACCATAGCGCCGATCATCAAGGAAGATGCGACGAACACCTCTCGCTGGAGGGCGCCCGTCTCTACCCCCAGTTGCAGCGCGGCCTCTTCTCCTAGGCTGATGAGATTGAGTGATAGGCCTTTAGCCCACAGCCAAAGAAAACCGCAAGCGATATAAGCCCAAATGAACGCAACCGTGAGATACGCGCGAGTGGAGAGGCTCCCCATCAGCCAGAAAAGCAGTCCCTGGGCCTGATAGAAATCGACAATCGAATTGAGAAACATAATGACGGCGGCAATAAACGAGTTAAGTATCACGCCAGAAAGCAGCAGGTGATACGGATGAAGGCGGCCGTGAAATAATGAAAAACGATAAACCAACATCATGCTCAAAAGCGCGCCGAGAAACGCCGCCAGCGGTACCCAGGAGATTTCGCCGGCCATCCCTCCTGCCATGGGAAGGAGCCAGTGGGGGGAAAAGATCATTGCCAGCACGCCTCCCAGAGAAGCTCCTCCGGAGACACCCAGCATCTGCGGGCAGGCGAGCGGATTGCCCAGTAACGCCTGCAGCACGACACCGCAGCTCGCCATGCCGCCGCCGATGGCGACGCCAAGCAAAACCCGCGGCAGCCGCGCGCGAAAGAATATTTCTGCGTCGGGGTTTGGTGAGAAAATGTTCGCAAAAGCTTGGGAAAGATCGAGGCGGACCGGTCCGAGGAGCGCGCATCCTATAATGGACAAGGCCAGCATCGCTAGAAGCAAGCCGTTGACCAGGAGCATTTTTCTACGATCGAGAACTTTCACATCCGCTCGCCTCTTTCGCGCCGCTGTTGGCGAGCACGAAACATTCCGGATGCACGAGCCGGGCGATTTCTTCCAGTCCTTCTCCTATGCGCGGGCCCGGCCGCAAAATCTTGTCCGATTGGTAAACATAAACACGCCGCTCTTTAACGGCGGGAATGGACTTGAGATCAGCCCAGTGGTGGGTGGATTCACCGCGTTCCGAGCCCATCCCCGCTTCGATGATCACTTGCGGCGCCTTGGCGACAACGTATTCGTCAGGGAGGTTGAGCCAAGGTTGAGACGCGTTGCCGGCGATGTTTTTGCCGCCGGCGAGCGTAATCAGCTCGTCGATGTAATTTTTTCCGCCGACGGCGACCAGCGGTCGCAGCCCGACGGCCAACAGCACCGAGCGACGCGGCGCCGGCGCGACCTGCTTTCGGACACGCTCCATCTGCTCGGTGATTCTGGCGACCATTTGTTCGCCGGCTTCCTCGCTCCCCATTAAAGCGGCGATGCTCTTGATGGAAGCAAAGATTTCCTTGACGTTCGCGAGAGAAATCAATTTTACCTTGAGACCAAGGCGTTCCATCTCGCGCGCCTTTATCGGGTCGGTGGCGCTGTTGACGCCGAGCACGACATCGGGCCGCTTGGCGACGATCGTCTCGAGGCTGGCATTCATAAAGCCGCCAACCTTGGGAAGCTTCCGAGCATCCGCGGGATAATCGCAGTAGGTGGTTACGCCGACGAGACGATTGCCAAAACCGAGCGCGAATAAAGTCTCGGTCACGCTCGGCGCAAGAGAAACCACCCTTTGCGGATAAGGTGGGGAAGCCGTGTACGCGAATGAAGT
>DATACQ010001046.1:0-3039 GCA_036258955.1 Binatia bacterium | reverse complement strand
TTTGCCAATATCAACGAAACCATGCGCGAGGCTGAAGCTGAAAGTAAGCGGTTTGTACCGCTGTTTGGAGCCGATAATTTCCGTTCCTGGATCATCTATTTTCGCCCCGGAGAGCAGACGGACATGCATTATCACCTCTCTCCAGAGACGTTCCTGGTACTCCAGGGTGAAGCGTCGGTGAAGGGACTCAAAGGCGAAGAGCGCATCATTGGAAAAAACGAAATAGTGTTTTTCGGTGCGAAGGATTATTACCAGATTACCAACGTCGGCACCGAGCCACTGGTGCTGGTAGGTAATCGCTCAGAAGCTTTCGGCGGCGCTCACGTCACTGCAACGGAAAAGCATGCATAGCCCAGCTGGCGCGAACCGCCGCGTGGCGAATTAGAGCCGTAGGCGGCACGATCACAACGGGATGGCAGAGTCGGTTACGAAGATAGTCAATGCCTACAATCCCGGTGACTCCCTCGCTCAAGCGTCCACTCCACCCGCATCCTGGTATACTGACAGTCGCATTCTCCTTTTGGAGCAGCGCACGGTTTTTTCTCGCTCCTGGCTTATGGTCGGATGCGCCGATCAGGTGTGCGAGCCCGGACAATACCTCACGTGCCAGACTGCCGGCGAGCCGATATTGATCATACGCGGCAAGGATGCGGTTTTGCGCGGCTTCTTCAACGTCTGCCGTCATCACGCCGCCGCAATCATGACCGAGCCGCAAGGCAGAGCTGAGAGCCTCCGTTGTCCTTATCACGGCTGGACCTATGATCTTCAAGGCGCTCTCGTCCATACGCCGGAATTCGGCGGAGTAGAAAACTTTTTTCGTTCGGCCAATGGGCTCGTACCGATCCAAATCGCTGAATGGAACGGCTGGTTGTTCGCTAAGCTCGCATCAGGCGGCCCGACACTGAAAGAATACTTGGACAGCGATCTCCTTGAGCGGTTTGATGAGTTGAACGTACACCAGCTCCGGTGGTTTGAACGCCGTTCTTATAAGCTGGCGTGCAATTGGAAGGTGTTCGTCGATAATTACCTCGACGGCGGCTATCACGTGCCGCATATCCATGGCGGCCTCAGTAGCGTCCTCGAACCGGGCAAGTACAAAATCGAAACCAGCGAGCGTTTCTGTTTGCAGTGGAGCCCAATGATGACCGGTACAGGCGAAGCACAAACCGCCTCGGTTCGCGTCGGCGATCGTGCCCTTTACTACTGGGTCTATCCCAATTTCATGATCAACATATACGCCGGGATCATGGATACCAATCTTGTCCTTCCGATCTCCAGCGAACGCACCGAGGTGATCTTCGACTACTATTTCGCGGATGTATCTGAGTCAGCGCGCGAGCCCAATCTCGCCAGTATCGCCGTTAGTGAACGAATCCAGACGGAAGACGTCGCTATTTGCGAGTCCGTTCAACGCGGGCTAGCGTCACGCGCATACAATACCGGCCGGTTATCCGTGCACCGGGAAGCGGGTGAACATCTGTTCCATAAACTATTGCATAGCGATCTCCAATCGGCCGCCTTGGAGGAATAATCTACGAGGAACAGATACAGGGGAAATTCCGCTACCCGATTCCCCGCACCCGCGCGGCAAAGGTGAGGCCTCCGATGGCGCCGTTTTTCACCCGAGAATCTTCGGCTAGTTTTGCCATGCCGCGTTATTCCGCGTAGAATGCGTCGCATGCCTCCGAAAATCTACATCGATGGCCAGGCGGGGACAACCGCGCTACGCATACGCGAGTGGCTGGCCGGGCGAGATGATGTGGAAGTTGTGATTCTTCCAGACGAGCTTCGCAAGAATGGGGACGCCCGTAAACAGGCCTTACACGACGCCAAAATTGTCCTCCTCTGTTTGCCCGACGACGCCGCGAAGGATGCCGCGGCTTGGCTTGCGGGTTCCTCAGTTCGTATTCTCGACGCCAGTACTGCACACCGAGTGCACGAGAACTGGGTGTATGGGTTGCCGGAACTGGTCCCCGGCCAGCGCGAGCAGATTGCCGCCGCGCCGCGCGTAGCCAACCCCGGTTGCTATGCTTCCGGCGTGATATTGCTTACCCGGCCGTTAGTGGATGCGGGGTTGCTCGCTCCTGATACTTCTTTATCAATTCACGCGTTGTCGGGTTATTCCGGCGGCGGCCGCTCGATGATCGAGCGCTGGGAAGATCCGAAGCTCGGATTGCTTAAGCTCGGCTATGAGGCTCCGTACAGCCTTAGCAAAGTTCACAAGCATATACCCGAGATCATGCGCCATGGCGCCCTCGCCACGGAACCACAGTTCTTGCCTTCGGTGGGACCTTTTCGCTGCGGCATGCGAGTGCAGATCATGATTCCGGCAAAAGCTTTGGCTAAGTCAACGAGCGCTCAGGCGATCTGGGAGGCGCTTGCTGCCCGCTACGAAACAGAGAAATTCATCGAGATTGAACCATTCACCGATGCAAGCGAAACCGACGAGTTTAGCTTCGACCCACAGGTAAATAATGAGACCAACAGAATTTCGTTACGCGTCGTGCCGCATCGATCGAACCACGTTTTGCTGATGGCCCGTCTTGATAACCTCGGAAAAGGCGCAGCCGGAGTGGCGATTCAGAGCTTGAATCTGATGCTCGGTGTGCCGGAAGGCACCGGGCTGCCGGGGTAGTCGTGTGTTTCGAGTTTCAGGTTTCGAGGTTTCCGTACTCCCAAGCACGCACGGGCGAGACAAGACACTGCCAATCGAGATTTCCTGCGGCCCGCTACGAGACGCGTTTTCGGATGCGCCTTTCCGCTGCGCGCGCGTGCGGTACGATTCGAAGCGCCGGCGGCACCAGTGGCCGCACTGCACGAATCGTTTGGACCGCAAGCGCAAATCTTCTCGCGCGCCATCGGTTCCAGGCGAGCCCGTAAGCCGCCCGGAGTTCCACTGGTAACAGTCCCGCCGTCACCAACCGAAACATCGGTCCGCCCGGTTTCATGAACCACGGACTAGGGTAAAGAATGTCCCTTGCTAACGACCGCGCCGTTGCTCCGACGGCAATCCGATCTCCCGTGATCATTGCATTCATA
>DATACQ010001045.1:0-2914 GCA_036258955.1 Binatia bacterium | reverse complement strand
CAGCCAATTTGTCGAAGCCGGCGGGTTAATGGCGTATAGCGCGAACCTTACGGAATTGTTTCATCGTTCGGCCACATACGTGGATAAGATTCTAAAAGGAGCCAAGCCCGGCGATTTGCCGGTCGAGCAACCGACTAAGTTCGAGCTGGTCATCAATCTCAAAGCCGCCCAGCAAATCGGCCTCACGATTCCGCCGAGCGTTCTGGCGAGAGCGGATAACGTTATAAAATAGTTAGTGATACCCATGACAAGAAAGCCCGTGTGGTTCCTCGCAGTTTTGTTCCTCGCGTATTTCCATCTCGCTCACGCTCAGCAGGCAGGAAAAGTCCCACGAATCGGGGTTCTGGTGTCTACTTCCGGTTCCATTGCGAAGCCGCGCCTCAAGGCTTTTCAGGATGGGCTCCGTGAGCTTGGCTATGTTGAAGGAAAGAACATCGTCCTTGAATTGCGCTCCGCGGAAGGTAGGCCGGAAACTCTCCCAAAGCGCGTCGACGAACTTGTCCAACTCAACGTCGACGTGATTGTCACAGAGACTTCCAATGCCACTCAGGCGGCGAAGAAAGCGACCACGACGATTCCTGTAGTCTTTGCCACCGCAAACGATCCAGTTGGCGACGGACATGTGGCGAGTCTGGCAAGACCCGGTGGAAACATCACTGGCTTTTCAAATCTCGCCCCAGAGTTAAATGGAAAAAAGCTCGAACTTCTGAAGGAGGCGGTATTCAGAGTTACAGGAGTAGCCTTTCTCTTGAGATGGGGCACATCAATTGGTGAGCAACGTTTCAACGAGACAGAGATCGCGGCAAAAGATCTGGGGCTTCGCCTATTACCCCTAAGTGCGAAAGGTAACGAGGACCTCGAAAGCGCTTTCGGCGCGGTAAAAAGCGCCGGCGCTGAAGCTCTAATTGTCTCCCCGAGCACGTTTTCGGTGGAGCACCGTCGCCGGCTTATTGAGCTTACGGCGAAATATCGCTTGCCGGCGATTTATCCATCACCGCTATTTGTTGAGGCTGGAGGCCTGATGAGCTATGGGCCAGATTCAATCAACAACTGGCGCCGCGCCACAATCTACGTAGATAAGATTTTAAAGGGTATAAAACCCGCGGAGCTACCGGTAGAGCAGCCGACGAAATTCGAGTTTTCTATTAACCTCAAAACCGCCAAACAGATCGGCCTCACGATTCCGCCTAGTGTGCTTGCGCGGGCGGATCGGGTAATCAAGTGACCCTGGACAATGGTCACTGCTCGGTCCTCAGTAAGCGTATCTCTGGGTTTTTGCTTTGCGCGATGCTCTTCGCGTTTTGTGGTTCCGCTCACGCGCAGCAGCGGGGTAAACTCCCCCGAGTGGGTTTTCTCAGCGGCTTGTCAGATTCTGCCATATCTGCTCGCCTCGAAGCGTTCAGACAGGGGCTGAATGACCTGGGGTACATCGAGGGGAAAAACATCGCCATTGAATACCGTTGGGCCGAGGGAAAATTGGATCGGTTTCCCGAGCTTGCGACCGAACTAGTCCGCCTCAAACCCGATGTCCTCGTTACTAGTGGACCGCCAGCAACACGGGCGGCCAAGGGGACCACGAGTACGATCCCAATTGTTATGGCATTTGACTCTGACCCTGTGGGCAACGGCTTCGTCGCCACCCTGGCGCGACCGGCAAGAAACATCACTGGGTTATCAGCCCTCTTCCCCGAAATAAGTGGAAAAACGGTTGGAGCTTTTGAGGGAAATCTTTCCTAGGCTTTCCCGAATAGCCGTACTGGGTAATTCGAAAGAGCCAGCTAACGCGCAATCGGTAAAAGAGACTGAACTCGCAGCAGAGACATTGGGAGTGAAGGTTCACTACTTCGATGTGTTAGTTTCAAGCGATATTGAAGCCGCGTTCCGATCCGCGAAGAATGCCCGTGCTGATGCAGTCCTGGTGCTGGCGGGTTATGTCTTCAATTCCCATCCCAGACAGATTGCCGCCCATGCAAATAAGACTCGGATTCCCACTATGTATCAGGGCAGCGAGTACGTCTAAGCTGGTGGCCTGATGTCTTATGGGACCAACATAGCCGAGCTGTTTCGCCGTGCCGCTACCTACGTAGACAAAATCTTAAGAATCTACTTAACCGTGGAACACGGCGGGGCAGATTACGTTGGCTGTCTGTCATTCAAAAACGCAGCATTCTGCGAAGTGGCGTCCGCGCACCTTCGGCGGTGTTACGGAATGTTTATCAGTGACATTGGAAGTTCGGACTTAGCGTGGTTGAGAGCCGCGTTTGGAGGGACGAATCTTGAGAGGCGGTTTTGATGAACAGCCAATAGCGGCGAAAACGGCCTAGCTGTTCCTCGCCGTGTTCACGTTCCTTGTTTGCTTTTATTCGGGAACGGTCCTGATGAGCATCCTGTATCCGCTGGACGAGGCGCTGCTCGCGTTCTGAAGAATGTGAATGCTAGCAGGTGTCGACCGGCCTTCGACTCGCGGCGGCGCCTCTTCTGAGGTTCCCCGGGCTTGTAGGGTCTTTTGTTAGTACACCCCGAGAAAGCGCAGCAGGATGATAACGACGACAATGGCACCAATGATGTAGAAAATGCTGTACATCGCGGTTCTCCTCCCAAAGAATTGTTTCAGAGAAGGCGACACCACACAAGCGCCGGATTCAGGTCGCTAGCTACCGACCGGCGTCTTAGCGCGTTGGAGTTTCGACATGCTCCGGGTGTCTATCGCCGCCATCGGCAGTTCGGAGCTACCGTGATGGCGAGCCGAATGCCTCGATTCTTCAAGCGCAGCTTTGATGAACAATCGGTAGCATCAAAGGCCACCCGGCTAACTAATCCTGGCGGTGGTTCACGTTTTTGTTTGCTTCTGTTATGGCACGTGCTTTCGGAAGGAGAACGGCAGATAAGAAAGATGTTGATTGTAAGTAGGAAA
>DATACQ010001044.1:0-7228 GCA_036258955.1 Binatia bacterium | reverse complement strand
CAGTTTGGAAAAGCTTCGCGCTACTTCAGGCGTGAGAGTCGGCGCCCAATCTGTGGGGCACCAGATTTACATCTCCGGACGCATGTTCACGTACCTGATCGGATTGCTGCAATCCCGCTTTGTGACCGGATACAGCTCTCCTGAGCTCGACGTCGCCATAGAACAGGGCGAAATAGACGCCCGATCTCAGGTGGCTGATTCCCTCTTGCACGAGAAGCCGCACTGGGTCGATAAAGGCTTGATGGATTTCCATGCAATCATAGAGATTCCGAAAGGACGGAGACATTCTCACCCTCGCTTTGCCAAGCTTCCCGATGTCGAGAGCTTTGCCAGGTCGGACATGGACCGGAAGGTTGTTGCGATGTACCGGGGCTTTATAGGTAGCGGAAATCCGTTCATCCTGCCTCCCGGGGTACCCAAAGAGAGGGTGCAGATTCTCCAGGAAGCGATGCGTAAGACCTATAAAGATGCCGAGTTTTCTAAGGAATACAAAAAGCTCACAGGTCTCGAAGCCGAGCCGCAACTCCCGGAAGAGTTGGAGCAAACAATAAAGGAGATGCCTCGCGACGCGGAAGCTGTAGATCTATTCAAAAAGCTCATCGGTCCCGACCCTTTGCCGAACCGGTAAGACCCGCGCGAAAAGGTCGAGATTCGTTTCACAAACGCGTTCCCGGAATGCACGCAACGCGCTTCAAGAATCGACAGCGCGGTCCAATCATTTGGCGGCTGGCCTGCAAAGTGCGCTCGCTTGATCCCCAAATGCTCGAGAAGTGTCAGCGTAAAGACCGAAATACTGATGTCGTGTAGCCGTAGCGTCGTTTCCAGTGCATCGTCTTTGTAAGAATGAGGTACTGAGAACTCGTCGGCGATCCGAAGTGAAGCGGCGGGAAGCTGCGGTTCTAAATGGATCAGCGCGCACCCTGTGAAGCTTACGTCGGAACAGTCAGTATTCGACTTTCGCGAGCGCCGCGTCGAGGGCTGGCAGGGCCCGCCGCAATCCGACGCTCTCGGCTTGATCACGCAAGCGTCGGATCTCTTGGATCGTCGAATGGTCGCGGTGACCGCGACCATAAGCCGCCAGGGTTCGGCCGCGTGCGATGAAGAAATCGCACCAGGGCAAAGGTTCCGGGCGCGTGAACTCCTCGAGGGCTGCAGCGTATCTTTCCACTTCGTCCCATTCCTTACTTTCAAGGTACGCGTCCATTGCGTCAGCATAAAAATTGAAATGGTTATGACTGACTGCACCCTCTCGAAGGATCTTCTCACCTTCTTGTAATGTCTGCCGTCGCACGGCTCGATCGTCCGTATTTAGGGCAAGCTCGGCCAACACCTGTGGTCCAGCGAAGCCGATCCCGGTCTCTCGGCTGATTACCAGGGCCTGTTCGCACTGATTGAGCGCTTCGAGGCGGCGCCCCTTCAAACGCAAGATTCGCGCCCAAAAGATCAAATTCATCGCTTCGAACCGCCGCGCCCCGAGCCGCGCCACGAGAGTCTTCGCCTCGCACAGATGTTTCTGTGCGCCGTCTAGATCACCCATTTGGATTGAAGTGCGGCACGCCCCGGTTTGGCCGAGCAATTCCGCCCGGCGATGGCCGATTTTCGCCGCCGCTTCGATGGTTGCCACAGCATCTTTAAGAGCTTCCCGAGGCTGGTTCATATAGAAGCGTGATGTCCCGACCATGGGTAGATTAGCCACCTCGATGCTGCGAAACCCCTGCTCGCGGCTTAGTTCGACGCACTGGCGAAAGTACTTGTTCGCCGTGATCATGCGTCCACGCTGATAATAGGCATCGCCCAGGCCGCCCAAAGCGCGCGTCTCATCCTCCACAAAACCTGCTTTGCGGGCGTATTCAAGTGCCAGCTCGTGCTGCTGCAAGCAGCCGTTGATGTTTCCAAGCGGGAAAAACAGATTACCGCGTAGAAAATGGATTCGTGTCAGTTGGTCAGGGCGTCCCGTTAGCCCCGCGGCCGCCTCCGCTTTGTCGAGTGCCGCGAGCGCCTCTTCGTAGCGGTCCACGATTCGCATGCCTTCCGCTTGGCCGATCCACGCTTTCGAGCGCTGCGCGTCGTCTGCGGCAGTCTCAAGCGCGCGTTCAAATGCCTTGATTGATTCTTCACTTTCTCCCAGTTCACGCAGGATATCGCCCTGCAGGCAGGTAAGCGCGTAGCGTATCGCAGCATCACCAGCAATCTCCAGCCCCCGTTCGACTAACTGCTTCGCGCGCGCATAATCATGTTTACCCACCTGTGCCCGTGTCACTTCCAAATAGGCCTGCGCGGCTTCTGGGGCTTCGGCACGGTCGAGATGTTGCACCCGTAGAATCGGGTCTTGGTCGGCAAACCACTCGGCAGCGCGCCGATGCAGCTCCTTTCGACGTGCTCGGAGCAGCGATAAGTAAACACCTTCCCGGACCAGCGCATGGGCAAACAAAAACCCCTCGCCAACTGGACGTATCAGAAAGTGTTCAACTAGTCCTGAACAATTGTATTGTGGCCTCTCTATCAGGTGCTGCAGGGCGCTTAACGTGAACCGCTGACCCAGCACTGAAGCCGCCTGCAATGCGGTCCTGTCGGACGGAGCGAGACGGTCCATACGCCACTGGACCAGGCTCTGAACCGAGCCGGGCACGTTCACTTCACCGGCCTCCTCTACGCTGCGCAGAAGCTGTTCGAGGAACAACGGATTACCTTCGGCACGTTCGATGCAGGTCAAAGCGAAGCGATTGCTGGTTTCTAGGTATTCCTTAGCTAGTTCCAATGCCTCGGCTTCTCGCAACGGTGCCAGGTCTATCGTCATTAATGGAGTACCACCTGCCGCGCCACGCCACGCCTGATCGATCGGATCACCTTCCGTTCGAGAGGTCATGATCAATACCGCAGGGCAGCTCATTACCGTTTCGGCTAATGTTGCCAGATACGCCAGAGCGGCGGGATCCGCCCAATGTATATCCTCAACGACTATTAAGATGGGCTGAGCAGGACTGCAGTGGCGCACCAACTCTGCCAGTGCTTGTTGCTTCCCGGTGTTTCGGGTGGGATTGTCCATCGCTTCATAGATGGTTCTTAATTCCAGTGGTTGAGGCAGATCCAGAAGATCGTTGAGGTAGACCCTGCGGTCCTGGCTCAAAAAGCCTTTGGCGACCGCGTGATCCGCAGCCGCGCCTCGGAGCTCTTGGTCGCTCTCTGAGGGGATCTTTAGAAGGCTGCGGACGAGGGTGCGGATCGCATCCTGGCCCTTGCCGACGCCAAAGTCGAGCACCAGGGTCGTGTGACTCGCAAAACCTTTTTGCTCCGCGTGCCGCTGAAATTCCTCGACCAGCCGAGTCTTGCCGATGCCAGCCTCGCCGCGCACAAATACCGTCTGCCCATTACCTGTCTCCTGGCACGCGGCAAGTACGCCGGAGAACTGCGCCAGCTCACTACGACGGCCCACGAAGGGCCGGTTGCCACCGCCCGGGCCCTCCGCAAGGAGCTGTTGCAATCGCCAAACTCTGACCGGCTGATCGAGTCCGTGGATCTCTACTGCTCCGTGCGACTCGCTGATCGCAATTCCAGCAATGGCGCGCTGAACTGCATCAGAAATATAAGTTTGCCCTGGCCCTGCCATATCCTGCAGGCGGGAGGCCAAATTCACCGCACCGCCGGTGACCGTGTATTCGCGGTGCGTATCGCTGCCGGTTTTGCTAGCCACGACCTGGCCGGTTGCGATGCCAATGTGAGCCTGTAAGGGCCGACCGGCCGTTTTACTGACGCTCTCCATGGCACGATGGATCTCAAGCGCAGTGCGAATTGCTCGTTGCGGATCGTCGGTGTGGGCGACCGGCGCACCGAACACGGCCATGACGTTGTCGCCGATGTGCTTGTCGACAGTCCCACCGTAGTCCTGCACGATTTTGTCCACGACCTCGAAGTAGTGATTCAGCAATGTGTGTGTCGCCTCGGCGCCTAATTCGCTGGAAAGACGCGTGAACCCTGAAAGATCAGCAAACAATACGGTAATCTGGCGGTGCTCACCTTCGGGAGTGTTATTAGATAGTAGGATCTTCTCTGTAAGATGCCTTGGGGTGAAAGCCTCAGGTGGTATAAGGTGAGGCTGTGAAACGAAGCCACTAGGCACCGCATACCCGCACTCGCTGCAAAATTTCCCGGTTGCTGAAAGCTCGCTGCCGCACTTGCTACACGTACGTGTCAGGCGAGCAGCACATTCCTCGCAGAACTTTGCCTGTACTCGGTTCTCATGCCCACAGTGTGGACAGTTCATGACAGGATCTTCCTTTACGAATTGCTACGGATACGGCGCAGCATGGGGGCTATTTCCCTAGCGTCTTCAGCGTATTTCGTCCGCGAGGCCGCAGTCAAGCGCTGTGGCTCATCTGGATGCAGCCGAGATGTTGCACCGAACGATGATAAGCAGCGCGATCAAGTAGCGCCGATTGGGTGCTTTACCAGAGCAGTCTCAAGAAAGGATTAGAATTTTTCTTCGCTCCACTCTGGTCTAAGGTTCCATAGGCGATTAGAAAATGGAATCCAAAACGTTCGTCTATGGCTTAGCGGCCGTAACCATGAAGGCAGGAATTGCGATCGCAATCCGTTCTCCCACACGAAACCGTTCAGCACCATCAAGAATGGCCTGGTGTATCCGTTCACGCGCCTCTGTTTTTTGTCGTTCCAAGATCATGGGAGTTCGAACGGCGCTCTTATAAAAGAGATCCAACAGATCGTGAGGAGTCTTGCCGTACCATGTGCACGCAATTTTGGAGCTCGCTGGCGCCAGGAAGCCAGCTGCCGTCAGTGTGGTGTGACACTCGTCAGCGTTTGCAAAGCGAAAAAACGGCGGGGCCGGCGGCAACCCCACGTCGAGAGTCCCGTGAGCCTGTATGGCCCCCTGGATTAGGGCGAATAAGTCAGAACCTTGTTCAGGAGTACACCACACCGTAAAGCTATAGCGCCCACCGCTTCGTAAGACTCGGCAGGCCTCCACCATCGCCCTCTCTGGCTGTTGCATATGAAGCAGACCGAAAGAACACGCGACACAATCGAAGCGTCCAACTTCGTATGGCAGATCTTCCGCATCACCTACGGTGAAGTTGATTTCGGGATGATTGGCAGCCGCGATCGCTACCATAGTATCTGCAAAGTCTATCCCCTCTGTCTCTGCGCCTCGGTTTGCTGCGGCAGCAGTGAGTTGCCCGGTACCGCAGCCGACGTCAAGAAAACGTTTGCCGTGCAAACTTCCAAAGCTATCCAAGATCGGGTCAATAGCTTGATTCGTAACGAGCGCAAAATGGCTGTCATATGCCGCAGCTCGATCCACCCAGCCGCCGTGTTCGAGTTCCTTGAAACTTTGCGCTGTCATGAGGCACCTCCAGTAGACATGCTGGAGCGATGATCGACCGATAGCGAGGCGCAAACCGATGCGCCTAACGCCGAGGCATCGAACAGCAACTTTGTTCGGCGGCCGGATCGCCCGGCCAGTTGTCGAGCAGGGCTGCCACTGACGCTTAGTTTTTGCATACGAATATGCAGTTCTGCGGTCGAGGCGTGTCGAGGACGTTGACCGCCTTGAATCCCGCATCTGCCAGGAGCTTTCTCGCGGTTTGTTCGCCCCATACCGTCCCAAGTCCCGTACCACCCACCGCTAGCGATACGGGCATACAATGCATCAGGCTGAAACCGTAGTACATGGGTGCAAACGGATTGTTGACGTTCTCTTCGACATTGCTGCTGAACTTGAACTCGATCATTAAAAATGTACCATCCGGGGCCAACGCTTGATTGACCGACCGGAGAACGGCGTCCGGCGCCTTTTGGTCATGGATGGCATCAAAGGCGGTAATTACGTCGAACTTCGGATCGTAGGGTAGATTGGTTACATCTACCACGTCAAACGAGATGTTCGTCAGGTTCATCTTCTTCGCTTCTGTTCGTGCAAGCTCGATCGCATCTTCGGCAATGTCGTAGCCGTAAAAGCGCGAGCTGGGAAACTCTCGCGCCAAGATGTTCATCGCATGTCCGGTACCGCAGCCGATATCCAAGACGCGAAGGCCCTGTCGCAGGCGGTGTGTGAGACCATCAACCACTTCAATGAAGCCTGGCAGTAAGTGCTGGTCGTAAATACGCCGCCAAACATCGTCCATGCACTGGGTAAAGACGGGACGGTAGGCGGAGTAGGGAATGCCACCGCCTGCACGAAAACACTCGACGAGCTTTGGCAGGTGGGAACCAAAGTGGTTGATCATCCGGCTGTGGGGGCAGAGATTTTGAGCGCTATCGCCGGTCAAAAGCGCGGCGTGTTCTTCCGGCAACGTGTAATGTCTCCACTCAGGGTTGTAGGAGTAGATGCCGCTTGTCGTCATCGCATCGAGCCACTCCCGGACGTATCGTTCGTTGAGCCCCGCTCGTTCGCTCAGTTCAACACTCGTCGCCGGGCCTCTCTTTGAGGCCTCAAAAAGGCCGAGCTCGTATCCAATGTCGATGAGTTGGGTAATGACGCCACCGGTGTAAATATTGAGAAGCTTGCCCGCAAACTGCTTCACCAGGTCAGGATTTGCCATTTCGCATTCTCCTTTTGTGCTTCTGCGTTACGTGCGGTTGCTCTCTTCCTCCAACGCGTTTCTATGGATCCTCACGCACGGGCAAGCGGACAACGAAAGGTTGCGCCTATTTTGTAGCTACCGTCCGATTGACGGAACGACGCCAGGGCTTTCGCGTGAGCTTCGTCTACGGCATCTTCGCTCGCATTTTCGAAAGCCCGAGCAGCGACTCCGGAGGAAGCGAGTCCGCGTAGCGCAGTAGTTAGGTCGGAATATCGCCAGGGCGAGTCAACGTCGAAAACCTCAAGTGGCGCAAGACCTGCGCCCGTCGCAAAGGCGCGCAGCGCCGCCTCGTCTGAGAGTGCAAACGGACCCGGCGCACCGGGCGGAGGTGGTGGTAAGAGCGGCCGGAGCGCAGCAACAAGAGATGCGGCCTCCATCCCCTCCGGCTTGCCCCAAGTCATGATCACGACGTGAGCACCGGATTTTGTAACGCGCCTCGCTTCGCCCAGTGCGACGCCAGGATTTCCAGCGTATTGAAATGAATTGAATCCGGTGACGAGATCAAACTTCTTGTCCGGGAACGGAAGGCTTTCCAGGTCGCCAACGTGAAAGTCACCGCTGGGCACACGGCTGCGAGCGATCGCCAAGAGATCGGGAGCCGCATCCAGACCGGAGACCTGTGCACCTCGTCC
>DATACQ010001043.1:0-14436 GCA_036258955.1 Binatia bacterium | reverse complement strand
TGTTCGTTCTCATTTTGATCTTGCTCGCGTGGACCCTCGCTCTGCCCGGAGCGACCGAACAAGGAATACTGCGATATCTCCGGCCCGATTTCGCGCGGTTGCGAGAAGCTAAAGTGTGGATCGATGCCTATTCACAGATCTTTTTTACATTAAGCCTCGGGTTCGGCATCATGATCGCCTACGCTTCTTATTTGCCTGGCGAGAGCGATATCAACCTCAATGCTTGGATTACCAGCATTGCCGATACGATCATCTCATTCGTTGCGGGGCTGGCGATCTTCGGCGCACTCGGCTACATGGCGGCGCAAACCTCGAAACCCTTCGACCAGGTCGTGACCCATGGAATCGGCCTTGCGTTCGTTGCTTACCCGCAGGTAATCAGCCTCCTGCCAAATTGGTCGAACATCTTTGGCCTGCTCTTCTTCTTGACTCTTACAGTGGCGGGAATCGCCTCTTCAGTCTCGATTGTGGAAGCATTTAACGCCGCGGTCCTGGACAAATTCAACTTACACCGAAAACCAGTGGTGACCGGTCTCTCGATTGGGGGATTTCTTGCCGGGATTATCTTCACCACCGGCGGCGGCCTTGCGTGGCTCGATATCGTCGATCACTTTTTGAGCCATTACGGCCTCTTTCTGGCGTGCATTCTCCAGTGTTACGTGGTTGGCTGGATTTACGGAGCTTCTCAGCTGCGCGAGCACGTTAATCGAGTATCGGCCGTGCGGGTCGGGCGGCTGTTTGATATGGCGATCAGATATCTTATTCCGATTGCACTCGGCGTTTTGCTGGCGAGCGATCTGGCCGTTGACGTAACAACTCCATACGGCCGCTATTCCTGGCTAATGGTCCTGCTGATCGGCCCGGGTTCGTTGGCGCTGACCTTTCTTCTCGCGATTTTCATGGCGCGGCGGGGCCTGTGGAAAAAAAACGACTAATTCTTTCCCAGGTCCGTTCTGTGCCTCTTTAGCTCCGCTCGCTCACATCCCAATGCCCCTACGGCTTGGGCGCGCAGCGTTCTCATCATGATCGCGTAACGAAGTTCCTTCACCGGCGGAATTGAATGCTGCCACATCTCGCGCGAAGCTCCGCTCATTAAATAAATCGAGCGCGGTTGTAGTTCGACGGATATTATTTCGTCACGCTGTAAGCCCTTTGATCGGGCGCGGCCATACTTTCGCAACCTCATCCGACAGGATCCGCCGAGAGAAATGCCGACTACAACGCCGAAATGCGGAATATCCCGGTGCCAGCCGATCGGCGATCCGGTAGAGTATTCGATAATGGAGGTTTGAACTAAGCTGTTCGGATCAATGTTGAAGAGATTTCCCGCGCGTGTCCGAACCGGCAACAGAAATGACGGGGTGGCCGGAGCCGTTGTGATTTCGTTCTCGCCGAACTCATACTGCCAACCAAAACTAACTGTTCGCCGCTTCCCGGTAAATTGATAGTATCTAAACGGCGTAAGTTGGAGTTTCTGAATCTCGCGGATAAGGTCCTGTTCTTCGACCTGTGAGATAAAGTTCCGCTGATAAAAAAAGCCATCTGGAACTTTTGCCGAGGCTTCGAAAAGACTCGGGTCTGTATTTACTCCGGCCATACTCATCATACTGACATGTCGCGACGAGAAGTTTAATCCGCCCGCAATATTTCGGCGGTGAGCCAGATACTTAGGTTTCACTCTGTTGCACTTGCGAGGAGTTGGAAATCACGCTGTGATTGAGGCCGGAACTGACAGAGCGGGCGATGAAATTTTATTTCGCTCTTGTTCTTTTTCCGTTTTCAGTCTTCGCCTAGCCTCGCCAATCCAATATTCGGATTCGCGGTGTGCGTCGGGATCATCGTAGCCGACGAAATACTGATTGCCTTCGACGCCGGCAGCCGCGATCCTTTCAGCCTGGACCGCATTATCGACCAGGATGAGCTCGTTCATCCGCTGCTCCATACCGCGCACCTGAGTTTGGCCTTGTTCGCTGACGCCGAGCTCTTCGGCGAGTGCCCAACAAATGATCGCCCGGTTAAACACGATGACCTGGCCGTTTTCAGATTCGCCGCAATGAACGGCTTTCCAACCCGGCTGCGCCGGAATGATCTGTTTAATATTCCATTCTCTGGTATTCATAGTTTTCTGCTCCCACGCATGTTACCGCACTCTAGACCATACATTATTATCGCGCCAATCGAGATGGCCCGCCGAAGTCTTCCCGAGAGGCGCGAAGAAGCTTGTCAATCAAACTGGCACATGATTTGTGGTAGGGAAATCGGGGAACGGGGCGGTATCGCGTCGCCGATGACACCAATCCATTAGATGCCTTCATGAGGTCCTGTTTTGAGCCCGCCGGTTTAATTCCCCGCAGCAATGACATATCCAGTAGTCGGAGTATCGCGTGGTGACGGAGCATTCTTCACAGGCGGGACAACACCCATGACGACAACCACCACAATTCGCCGTGCCGATCGCTTCCCATAGCCGAGTGGCCTTTGTCCGGGCCTGTTGCGCGGAGGCGGCTTCGATAAAAACAAAACGCTTCTTGTCTACGACATCGTATTGCTCGGTAACCTTTCGAACGACTTTGTCTCGGATATCAACCGCATAAAATGCCATTTATTACCTTCATATCTAGAAGAGCCTTACTATCAGAGGCTTCGCTTTTAGGCTGCGCCCGGTCAGTTAGAATTGCGGTTCACTATTGAACAATTCTGAAAGGAAATGTCGAGGCAAACGGCTCCAACCCAGCCCGGAGGGTAAATCTCTGCGAATACAGCCCGCGCGATTAGAGGTCGCTTTTCCTCCATACACTTGCTCTAGTAGAGGTGAAGGGAAAGTGTCATATTCGCAAGATCAGAAATCGCGGCCCCTTATTGTCCAGACGAAAGGCATAGCTCGGAACCGGCGTAGGAGCAAACGGCTCATGGTGCATACCGTCATCCGCAATCAAACCCGCCGCATCGGCGCACAAGGGAGGTACGCATGAAGCAGGACGCCCGAAAGAATTCGTATAAGCGCAAAAGACAAAAGAGACGCCTGGCTATGAGGAAGTACATAGCAGAAAAGAAAGCAAAAGGTGGCGTGGATAGCGCGAAAACCCAAGACTGAGTAAGTTAACTTTGTATCAGCCTACGACGGCAACCTTGACGGAATAGATTAGCCTTTGCTAGCTTCGCACTAGTTTCTTCAGAGTACTTAAGTGTCAAAACAAGAAGCCACTCTTCCGGATGGTGACCTGATCGGCGCCCCAGCAACGGCCGGATGGAACGAAAGGATCGTCCATTTTCTCCTGAACCGATCGCCGTTGGGAAGCGTCGTGCGCTGGGTCGCGGCCATCAAGGCTTCGGTTCATGCAAAATTGCTCGCGGGCTATCTTCTGGTCACCCTGCTGGTGATCGGCATAGGCGCAATGAGCCTTCAAACCATTGCAAAAATGGCCAGTCAGGGGCAGCTCTTGGACGAAGCCCACGAACGGGTGCACTGGTCACAGGAGATTCAGCATGCCCTCGCGATGCAGATGAACTTCACGGCCATGGCGTTGCTCTTGAAAAGCGACGCGACGGTCGAAAACATTCTTCGCGAGAACAATCGATTTAACAATACACTCGCGCGACTTGCGAAGGCCGCCCAACCGGAAGAGGTGGAGCTGATCCAAAGGATCCGCGCTGCCCAGGGAGAGGCGTTGATCACCGTCGCCGACATTGCGAACCTTATTCGGGACGGTAAAGTCGAAGACGCGATGCGGCTGCAGGATAGCAAGCAATATCCTCTTTATCGACAAATTGAAGAGTTCGTCACCGAGCTGGTTGAGCGTGAGCGGAACAAGATGGATCGCCTGCGGGCCAGCGTCGCCACCGCAAATAGGAACACGCTCATCCTTATGGCCGCCAGCGCCGCGGCTTTGATGCTGGTGGCATTGCTGTTGGGGTTCGTCATCTCATGGTCTTTTATCCTGCCCGTTCAGAAGGCCCATGAATTCCTGAGCGAGGTGGCGAAAGGAAACTTTGCAGCCACGATCAACGTGCCCAATCGCGACGAGTTCGGCACACTGGCGGCGCATATGAACCACATGAGCCAGGAGCTTCACCGTCTGTACGAGAGCCAGCAACAGGCTTCCCAGGAACTGCAGAGGCTTAACGAGCAGCTGCAGCAGGCCAGCAGAGCAAAATCGAATTTCCTCGCCAATATGTCGCACGAGCTGCGCACGCCAATGAACGCGATTCTCGGCTTTGTCGAGATGGTGCTCGACGAGATCTACGGCGAGGTTCCGCCCCAGCTCAGGGAGCCGCTGACGGATGTTCAAACCAACGGCAAGCATCTGCTCCGCCTGATCAACGACGTGCTGGACCTTTCCAAGATCGAGGCTGGTCGCATGGAGCTTGTGTTGGCCGAGTATTCGGTTCAAGACGTAGTAGAGACCGTTCGCACGTCGCTCCAATCGCTGGCACGGGAAAAAGGTTTGGAATTTGTCGCCGTCGCCGACGACGAGATTCCAGTCGCGCTAGGCGACGGGAAGCGGATCACGCAGTGTCTCATGAACCTGGTGGGAAACGCGCTGAAATTTACCAAGCACGGTCGGGTGGCGGTCGCCGTGGAGCAGCAAGGGGAGAATTTGCTCTATCGCGTGTCGGATACCGGGATCGGCATACCCAAGGAAGAGCTCGAAAATATTTTTGCGGAATTCCAGCAAGTGGACACGGCGATCACGCGCGAGTTCAGCGGCACCGGGCTCGGGCTGAACATAGCCAAGAAATTCGTGGAAATGCACGGAGGGAGGATTTGGGTGGAAAGCGAATTGGGGAAGGGATCGACTTTTTCATTTACTATTCCTCTGCGCGCGAACCCGGTCGAGGTCACATGAGCGGCAAAACAGTCCTCTACGTCGAAGACAACGAGTTTAACCTGAAGATGGTGCGCCAGCTTTTGGCACGGACCGCTTACCGGCTGATTGAGGCTACGGATGGCGAGCTCGGGGTAGCAACGGCGCTCAGCGAGGTCCCTGACCTGATCCTGATGGACATACAACTCCCAAAGATGTCCGGGTTGGATGCGACTCGCCGGCTTCGCGCCGATCCTAGGACCGCCGCTATCCCGATCGTCGTCATTACCTCATTTGCGCTCAGCGGCGATGATCAGAAGGCAAAGGACGCGGGAGCGACCGCCTATATGGCAAAGCCTTACAGCCCCCGCGAGTTGTTGCAGATGATTCGGAACTTGCTTCCCGAGCAATAGATTCAGAGTTGATGCCGTGAGTCGATCTTCCCGCATCCTGGCAGTTGATGACAACAAGCAGAATCTCTCTCTGCTTGAGCGAGCGCTCGCAGCCGCGCACTACGAGGTCGTTACCGCGGGGGACGGGCCCACGGCCCTCGAGCTCATCGGCAGCGCCGAGCCCGATCTGGTCCTGCTCGATGTGATGATGCCCGGTATGTCAGGCTACGAAGTCTGTCAACGCATCCGCGCGAATGAGGCGACCTGCCTTCTCCCGGTGGTCATGTTGACCTCGCTGACCGATGTGGCCGACCGAATTCGCGGGATCGAAGCGGGAGCGGACGATTTTCTGAGCAAGCCCGTAAACAGGGAAGAGCTCTTGACCCGAGTCAAGTCGCTCCTCAGGATCAAGACGCTCCACGATGAGATTGAAACGAAGAACCATCTGCTTCGTAATCTTTTCGGCCGGTACGTGTCTGCGGACCTCGCTGCCGAGATCGTTGCCGACCCCGGGCGTCACCTGAAGTTGGGCGGCGAGAAGCGCGAGATCACGATTATGTTCGGCGATCTTCGGGGATTCACACCGTTTGCCGAGCAACTCGATCCGCAAGACGTAGTCGATATCCTGAATAGCTATTTGAAGCTCGTCATCGACACGGTCTTTGAATTCAGAGGCACACTCGACAAATTTCGGGGCGACGGATTCATGGCCTTCTTTGGGGCGCCGATTGCTCGTCACGATGATCCTTTAAACGCGGTTCGCTGTGCGCTCGCCATTCAGGAAAGAGTGAAGCGCATCACTTTCACGAAATTTCCCGACGTTCGTCTGCACATGGGGATCGGCATCAATACGGGCGTTGTCATAGCGGGGAACATTGGCTCGGAGCGCAGAACCGACTACACGGTAATTGGCAATGAGGTCAACACCGCACAGCGATTCGAATCGAATGCCGGCCCCGGCCAAATCCTGATTACCGGCAACACATACGAACGAGTAAAGGAGACCCTCCAGGTCCGCGAGCTTGGGCCCTTGCGAGTCAGCGGCAAGCAGGAAGGCGTTTTCGCCTACGATGTGCTTGGCGCGCGCGATGTAAAGGGTTAGTGGCCGTGATACTCAGAACAGGGGGAAAGTGATAATGGCAACCGTTCATTCACCGTTGAATATCTGGACTGCCGCTGCGATCGTACTTGTTTCCGCTCTGTTTGCCATCGGTGGCAAGGGGCGACAGGTGTGGGCTGGACAGGAAGAGCAGTTCACCCCGGAATTCAGGGAACTGCGCACCTCCTTTGATCCCAAACATACGCCGAAAATCACCGCGCCAGACTCGGTCAAACGGGGAGAATGGTTTGACGTGACAGTGACGATCGGAGCCGGCGGCGAACATCCTTCGCTAAGCGAGCACTCTATCCGTTACATCGCGCTCTACATTAACACGGCTGAGATCGCGCGTGCCTATCTCCATCCGGTCTATTCCTTTCCTAAGATTACATTTAGCATCGCGCTCGATGAGGGAGGTTCGCTCCGCGCAATTGCGGAACCGAACCATTCGGCGGGCTGGGAAGCGGCAAAAAAAATCGCCGTGGCTCCGTAGCGAGTCAAGGAGCCGGCGATTTTACTTTTTGCCCATGGCCACGGATACAGTCGTGGTAGCTTTGTCTGTCACGACCACTTCCTGCGTCTGTCGTCCTAAACTTTCCTGCCAAACCTGCAGAGTGTATTTTCCTGGTGGGACATTTTCCAACACAAACTCACCCTGCTCATTGGTAACGGCGTAGAACGGGTGGTCCGCAACCATCACCCAACCTCGCATCCAGGAATGGAGATCACAGTCCACCCGGAGCAGCTCGGGCTGTTTGAAAACAAAGGAAATGCTTCGCGCATGGGGCTGCGCTCGGTTGAACGGCGGATTCTCTTTGGCTGTGCTCCTGACATTATGCAACAACCTGTCGCTATTGAGAAACTCTACCGTTCCGCCTACCGGCACGATAACGACGCGCGGAGTGAACGAGCATTGCTTCTGATCCATTTTCGCCGCAGGGAAATCCCAATCCCGCTTGACGCCCGTAGGAACATTCTGCAGCGACACGATCGCGTTGCGGATACCGTTGTTCGAGGAGAGCAGCAAATCCTCCGGTTCTTTTTCCTTGCCGCAAACGTACTGATCGATCGTCACAGAGTTTTTCTTTTTTTCAATCGGCGCGCCCACGTACCGAATGTTGCCTTTGATGGTTTCTGCCCGGGAGACGCCCGCGATGAAGCACCCTGCGATGCCAAGAGCGATGGGCAAGTATGGCTTGGCCGCTCGACCAATGTGATACAACCTGAACGCCCGTTTTTTCATTGATGACCTCGTTTCAAACTAATAGAACACAAGCGCGCTCATTAGTCCATAAATTGGCTGCCGGCCCGTGCGGCTTTTCGACTTACTCCGCCAACTTGGGACCGCTCTTCTGGGCCAAACACATCGCCACGCCTTCTAGCCCGCATTATTCATGCTAAGAGGAAAATGTCGACAGTGTGCAAGTCCGTGGAGTAAGCCTCGTAGAGAGCGGACACAGGAGTAAGATGTTACGACGACTTATTCGGTGCTTGGCGTCAGTGAGTTCCCCCTCGATGATTGCGCTAATCATCAAGTCCGCCGTCCTCCTCAAGATACAACTCTATTGGCCGCGCTCGGAGAGGCTTGGCTCCTCGGACATAATCCGAAGCTAGTCTCGTGGTAACACCCGGCACACCGATGATATACAAAAGCTTCATTCCGCTGTTCGCGTTGCTCGTATTTTGCATCGCGGCTTATCTCCTCTATCGTGCGCTCAGCTCATACGAGCTTACCAAGATACTTGAAGCGATTTTCGCGATCCCGCGGCCGCGTCTGGCGCTGGGCGCGTTGTTTGCCGTCGCGAGCTATTTTTTGCTCACTCTTTTCGATGCACTCGCTATTCGGTACATCGGCGCCGAGCTTCCGTACCGCTATATCGCGTTAACGTCCTTCACGGCTCTCGGCATTGGACACACGCTCGGGGTGGCCGCTGCCAGCAGCGGCGCTATCCGCTACCGCTTCTACTCCCGCTGGGGCATAGGCGCGGGCGACATTGGCAGGATCATCCTTTTCTGCGCGATGACCGCAGGCCTCGGTCTCAATACGCTGGCGGGGCTCGGTCTGTTGTTGCAGGCGAATGTGGCGGCGAAGCTGCTCGGCTTTCATCAGGCGGGCGCCATTGCTCTCGGTGGCGCCTGCCTTGTGTTGACCGCCTCGTACGTGATCCTGTCTGCCGTTCTAAAAGAGCCGCTGGCGATCAGCCGGTGGAAGATCCCCATCCCGCCCGTCAAGCTTGCCCTGGCGCAGATCTCCGTTGGCACAATAGACTTCTGCTTCGTCGCAGCGGCCTTGTACGAATTGCTCCCGGTTGCCGTCGATGTCGGGTACTTCGGCGTCGCGACGGTTTACGTGCTCGCCAATGTCGCTAGCATCGCCAGCCACGTGCCCGGCGGGCTCGGGGTGCTAGAGGCTGTGGTTATTCACGTGCTGCCGGAGGTGTCCGTGATCGGCGCGCTTGTCGTTTTCCGTTTTATTTACTTCCTGGTTCCGTTCACGATCGCCGCGGCTTTGTTCGCAATATCTGAGCTAAAACAGCGCCGCCGTCGGCCCTTCCAACCATAATTCGTATCTTCGAGATTGCGATTCGGTATTTGCGTCGTTCATTCTTTCCGCTGAGCCTTTACCTTTCCCCTCCGCTTCCCGCTTTCATCGTTTCCGTTTTTCTCCCGTTCCGCTTCTCGCTTTTCCGCTTTCATCTTTCATCCGCCCCCGTTTTCCCGCCTCCCGCCTACTATCGCGGTAACTGTGGATACACGTTTGTCTACAAAGGTTGCGGCCCCTAACAGCGTATCTCGCACGTGCGCCATCCTCGTGTGAGATATTCCTGGTATTTCAACCGTTTGATCAGCCGGCATGCAAGCCCCCGGCTGGCATCTCAGTTGCGTTCTACCGGATCGGCAATCGAAACGACCCAAGTAATTAAGAAAGGGCGGTCTTGGATATGATAGGCGCAACTGAGTCCCTTGGCGATGAGATTCGGCCAGATCAACGGCCAAGAGATCAGACCTGTTCTCTTGCGCAAGCGCGATCGCTACAAAATTATAAAGAAAACTCATGGCGCGCGCTCTACCCTCCCGCCGCCCTTCTGCTCTTACTGTTTCTGGCTGGGTCGGCATGGACAGCTTGGAAGTTCAGTGACCGGGAGACCTCGGATTGGCAGCCGACCCTTGAGCGCGGGCACGCGGCGCGGGAGCGTGGCGATCTACATTACGCCAGAAATTTGTATACGCAAGTCGGACGATTATCAGCCCAGCGCGATGACTGGGCAGGATTACTTGCAGCCGCCTGCGGGATGAAAAAGCTGGAGAGGCAACGGGGTCGTCGTTCAGAAACCAACGCACTTCTTCTCAAAGCGATGAGCGCAGCGAAGACGAGGCAAAGTCAATCGGGGCTTGTTGCGGTAGCGTCAGCCTTCAGCGCACTGGGCCACGACTCAGTCGCTTCGATGGTCCTGTCGCATGCCCGGCAAGACTGGGTTGAACCAACCAGCAACTCGCCTGATGTCGCCTGGCTGGACTGTTGGGAGAGGTAATACTGAACGAAAATTGCTGGCTTAAGTATTCAGCCCGTGCTCCAATCTATTCTGAAACGACGCGCAGCGGCGGATCTTCTGGTTCCGTCGGCCGTGCGCCGCGGAACCCTACCGGCAGTGGTTGCTCGCGGATCATGTGGGCGACCAGTACCTCGCGGACGGTCTCCAGGTCCAACCCCGCCGTAGCGGCCTGTTCGGCGACCTCCGCCACAACCCGATCGACGTCCTGCATCACTTTCCATTGCTTGAAGAGATCCTGGCTCTCCACACCCATGGCTTCGCCCACCAGCTCGAGAAAATTAACAATCTTGAAAGGCGATGTCGCTTCGTGGGCGCAGAGCTCGCGATGGCACGCATGGTAAATGCCGATGAGGCAATCGATTCCGGCGGCCGCCGCTGCCTCCAGCTCCCGCGCATGAAGTTCGCGCTTATACGCGGGGACCGGCGCCAGCGAGTTGCACATATAGCCCACTCGTGGTTGGCCGAGTTCCACCAGCTCTACCCCCGGAATTGTCGTGAGAATCTGCGTTACGCCTTCCGTGACGCCGGCCACCCCCGGATGTTCGTGCAGAGCCACGCGCTTGTGAACGGGATGAATAAAGTGGGGGCGTAGCAGCTCGATTCTAGCGGCGATATAGGGGATGACATGCTGCAACGCGAAGGCAGCCTCCGTGCTCGGCAGGACGATCTCGCTCAGCTGGATATTGCAAGTGGGGCACCATGTGAGCACTCGAGAAGCACCCGTGCCGGCGAATCCCGCCACAGTGTTGCCGCCGACTCGTCCGGATGCCTTGGCATCACCGGCGCGATACTGAATGACGCCGCAGCAGTTCGCCGGACCGCCGAAGACTCGGTAGCGCGCGCCGATTCGATCCAGCACCTCCAGGCAGAGAAGCGCGATATGCGGCGTCTTGAGCACGTTACAGCCCAGGTACATGACAACATCGGGCGCCGGTTCGGAATCCGTGCGGGCGGACCGGGTAATCCGTGAAAGCAGTTCAGCAGGTAACTGAACCCGCGAGAGTACTTTCACCGCCTCGGACATTTTCCGAAATCCCGCCTGACCGGTGTTATGGCGTTCCTCTACGGCGCGCCGCTGGTTGAGCTTGAGGCGTGCTGCCGCCAGCATAAACCGCGGATTGACGCCGTCGTCGCAGGCAGAGAGACAACGACCCGAGCCGGTGCATGATTGCGCCCAGCGGGCGCCACGGCTCGCCGAATCACCGCCGCCGCGCAGAATGTCCAATACGTCGCCCACGATGCTTGTCGGTTCCCGAGTGTCGATTCCGGCAGGACCAGCGGTGGGACAGACCTCGACGCATCGCGCGCAACGCGTGCAGCGCTCGAGTACCTCGCTCACCCTATGGTCGAGCGAGGCGATGAATGCGTCACCCCGGTCAATCATCCTGTCACTCTATAACATATCGCTTGGAGCAACGCGGCATGCCATCTGTCGTGTAGAGCCATAGAAAACGTTTTCGCTTCGTCTCGGCCAGATATAAGCGACCGGTCGCCGTTATGTCAACCGGCGAGAACGGCTGACACGCGCGAACCTCTCACCAGTCGCGTGCAGCAAGCGCGAAGTTGGGGAGAGCGAAACTGTTCCTTTTTTGTTTTCGCCCAGCGGCCACATGCGTTGATTCCGGGCGGCGCATGGCGAAACGCTGCGATTAGCTCCGGAGCCGCTCGGCTAGTAACGCATCTGAACGGCTAGAGCTTTCATACAGCGACGATTTTGTTATCCTCATTTCTGAACCTGCCGCAGAATCGTAGCGTAGGTGCAGCAACATCATAGATACCAACTGGAGGTACCCGGTATGAAGTGTCCACTAGATCAGGCAGATCTCAAAATGACCGAGAGACAGGGCGTTGAAATTGATTACTGTCCCCAGTGCCGCGGGGTCTGGTTAGATCGCGGAGAAATCGACAAGATTATCGACCGGTCGATGGGCGAAAAACGGGGAGGGTACGACGACGATGAATATAGGCGGGGTTATCAGCCCCATGGGTACGATCCTCGTAAAAAGCGTCGGGGCTTTCTCGCTGATTTATTCGATTTTGACTAGCCGCTTTGCGGTTGCTTAAAGCGGCCAGCACGTATGGGCCGGGGCATTCGGACCGTACGCGATTGGTCAAATTACGACCATAACTTGTTCGTCCGGATCCGCAGATTCTCTTGTTCTCGTTTACGACCTTGCTTCCACCGATTTCCTCTCCCCTTGCGGTCGAGGCTATCTCAGGGGAAACAACGGGCTGGGCAGACCAACTCACTGTGCCTAAACTGCCACCGCTTCCCGCCGTTTATCTTTTAAAAGCAGCGCGGTTGAACTCTGCTAGACTTCGCCGCTGGACCGTTGTACCGAGCCGATCTTTGGAAGGTTCACTGTCCTTGGGTTGAACCACTGCAACGGCTCCTCGCGAAAGCTATGGATCCTTAACTGCGGCAGGGAACTGCGGCGACCTCTCAGGGCTTGGGATTTTGCCACCTCCCGTATATATTGCAGTCAAATACAACGGCTGCGCATGGTCCCGATTCCATGGATGCAGAAGGAGGAGGAGATCGGTGAAAATTAAAAGCATCTTGTGCTTGCTAGCATTGTCGTTCTGTTTTGTTGCTTATCACGCAAGTGCTCAGTCGCCTGCTCAGGAACAACAATCATCCGGCAAGCAACTGCGCTCGCCCGATGTCGTTTTTGTCCCTACGCCCTATGAAGCCGTAGACGCGATGCTCAAAGTCGCCAAGGTCGGCAAGAGCGACATCGTGTATGATCTGGGCTCGGGCGATGGGCGCATCCCGATTATGGCGGTGCAGAAGTACAATGCTGCGCGCGCGACCGGCATCGACATCAATCCTGACCGCATCAGGGAGGCGGAGACCAACCTCAAGAAGGCGGGAGTCGGCGATCGTGTGCGTTTCTTGAACGAAGATTTGTTCGAAGCGAACATCAGTGAAGCGACTGTCGTAACCCTCTACCTGCTGCCGAGCCTCAATGTGAAATTGCTGCCGAAATTACTGGCCGATTTAAAGCCGGGAACCCGGATCGTTTCGCACGCCTTCGATATGGGCAGTTGGAAACCTCAGCAGACGCTGAACGCCGGCGGAAGCACCATCTATTTCTGGACGATCCCGGCCAAGGGAACTCCGGAATATGACGCTGCCGCCAAAGCGGCAAACGCAAACTGAAGAGTTGCTGCGCTGCCATTCGGAAAGAGCCGACGGAAGGAAATCCTCTTCCGATCAGGGCGGACCTTCCGGATACCACGAAGTCGATAACTTCAGCGAACGGTCAGCGAGCCCTTTCGCCACGGGTACCGTTCAGCGCAGGAAAACCGCCGGGATTGGGATCCTCGCCGGCGCGCAGGATTGTGAGACGGCCGTTCATTGCTGCAATCTCCGCCGTCTGGGAGGCAATAATATCTTCGGCAAGACGGCGGGTGAGCGGATCGCGACCATAGGCCAAGACTATACGAGCCATCTCCACCGCTCCTCGATGGTGTGGGATCATCATCATTAGGAAATCAACATCGGGATTTCCGGTGTAACGAGGCGCGTGCATCTCGTCCATCATTTTATTCATTGCCGCGTCCATCTGACTCACAAAATGATGTAAATCCTGCTCGCGCGCCGTCTCCGCATGATGCTGAGAAGCTCTTCGTAGCTCTGCCACTGCCGTTTCCATTTTCGAGTGGGCGTTCATCGCTTAACCGCTAAGCCGTTTGACTGCGCGCTCCGGGACGCACATAGACAAGGTTAATGCTTTTTTTATTACGTAGCTTTCCGGAAGGCAGCGCTAGTTCGCCCAGCGGGATCTGGGCTATAAACCCCGGCTTGAACGGGTCGCTCACATCGAACGCGCTACACACAGTCTGGCCGCTATTTGCCGTATTCGGCAGTTCGTCTTGTTCATGCGCTACATAGAGAACGGTATTTTCAGGATTGGTCCACAATCCATGCGCTTCCCGACCGTGACTGAAAAACGTTCCTACAACCTTCCGAGTTTTCGCTGGAGCGGAGCGATCAATGATAGCAATCTGACTGGAGGCAACCCCGCCGGGCCCGCTATCATCGACGCGGGCCAACGATCCATAGACGACTTTTCCGCTAGGGTTCTCGAGAAACTCGATATGATTTGGACGCGCCATCTTGCCCAGCGCTACCGTTTCGAGCAGTTGCGGCTCATCAGCGACCGACCACGCCGATACTGAGTCGGCCAGCTTGTGAGATAGCCAGAGTTCTTGGCCGTCTGGTGAGGTTTTTTCGAACGGCGTAAAGCCAAACGGATCCTGTGCCTTGATGTCGATTACGGCGCGCCGCTTGGGTCGGCTGAAGCCCTCGGTGTCAAAATTCGTCTCAACGATTTCGAGCTCCGAAGTCTTCTGGGAGACGACGAATACCCAGCGCCCATCGCGAGAGAACCACACTTGCGCGGGCCCGTTCAGAGACTTGTGGTATTGGCGGATTGCGCGCGCCGGAATATCCTGCGATTCCTTATTTGCCGCCCCGACATCAAGAATCGCGATACGATCCTCGCCGCGGACTGTTACCCAAAGCTCTTTTCCATTTCGACTGAATGTCGGCTCGTGCGGTTCGCGCCCGACAAATAGAC
>DATACQ010001042.1:0-3009 GCA_036258955.1 Binatia bacterium | reverse complement strand
GTTCCCGTTTGTCGAAACGTAGCGGTTCAAAACTCACGACTTTAGTTTACAACTTGTTTTTGCGTAGACGCTGAACGATCGCCGGCACCGTCAAGAGCAGCAGCGAAACCAGGAGAATGCTCGCCGAAATGGGTTGGGTGATGAAAACGCTAGGGTTCCCCTGGCTGATGGCTAGAGCCCGGCGCGCCTGAGTCTCCGCCAGTGGTCCGAGAATGAGCCCGATCACCGCCGGCGCCACGGGAATGTCCCAACGGCGCATGACGAAACCAAGTAGTCCGAAAACATACAAAATGATAAGATCCACCACCGATTGATGCAGGCTGTAGGCTCCCAAGGTCGCGAACACCAGGATCCCGCCGTAGAGCAATGGGCGGGGGATTTGCAAGACTTTTACCCATATTCCCACTAGCGGCAGATTAAGAATCAGCAGTAAAACGTTTCCAATATACAAGCTCGCAAGCAGTCCCCAGACCAGATCCGCTTGCATTTGAAACAAGAGCGGTCCGGGCTGTATGCCGTAATTTTGAAACGCGCTCAGCAGCACGGCCGCAGTCGCCGACGTCGGAATGCCGAGAGTGAGTAGCGGTACCAATGCGCCCGTAACCGAAGCGTTGTTCGCAGCCTCTGGTCCGGCGACGCCTTCGATCGCACCGTTACCAAATTCCTGAGGATATTTAGTTAGTTTTTTTTCCGCTGCATAGGACAAGAACGTGGGAATCTCGGCGCCGCCGGCGGGAATCGAACCGAAAGGAAAACCGATGAAGGTGGCGCGCAGCCATGCGGGCGCAGAACGTTTCCAATCTTCCTTTGACATCCAGAGCGATCCCGAGAGTTTCTCGAGTTTCTCTTCGAGCCGGCTCGCATAGGCTGCAACGTACAACGCTTCGCCCACGGCGAACAGACCGACTGCGAGCACCACCACATCGATGCCGTCCAACAGCTCCGGCACGCCAAAGGCGAAGCGCGAGCGCCCTGTCTGGCTGTCGATTCCGACAACACCCAAAAGCAGCCCGACAAAGAGACTGGTTAGCCCACGAGACATAGAGCTGCCGATCACGGCCGAGACGGTGGTGAACGCGAAAATCATAAGCGCAAAATATTCGGCTGGGCCGAATTTGAGCGCCACCTCCACAATCACCGGCGCCAACAAGGTCACCAGGATTGTGGCAATCGTGCCGGCAACGAAGGAGCCAATCGCGCAAGTTGCGAGCGCCGGTCCGGCACGGCCCTTTTTGGCCATCAGGTTCCCCTCGAGCGCGGTAGCAATCGATGCTGACTCTCCCGGCGTGTTCAGCAGGATCGTCGTAGTTGAGCCGCCAAACATCGCGCCGTAGTAGATCCCCGCAAACATGATCAAGGCGCCGGTGGCGTCAAGCTTGATCGTCAGCGGCATGAGCATCGCGACCGTAAGCGCCGGCCCGACACCGGGGAGAACGCCTATGAACGTGCCTAGAGTAACCCCCAAAAAGCCCCACAGAAGATTGATGGGAGTGAGCGCTACGCCAAAGCCGTTGAGCAGAGAACTGAGAGTCTCAGCCATGCGCATCAAATGCCCGCGCTACCCAGAAGCGCGCGTAGCCAACCGGCGGGAAGACTGACGTTGAGAAATTTCACGAAGAAAATAAAAACCGCAAGGCCCAGGATCAATCCGATGCTCAGGTCCCGGGCCATTCTCTTGCTGCCGAAGCCACGCGCGACACAGGCGAAAAGGGCGGTTTGGGCGAGCACGAAACCGGCGCGATCAATTAGGAACATCTGCGCAAGCAGCCCGGCAGTGACCCAAAGGAAGGCTCCCGTATGAAAGGCATGCTCGTTGCGTAGGATAGCTTCGTCGCGGCTCACACCCGGCCAGCCGCCGGACAGCGCTTCATAGAGGAGCCACAGCCCGAGCAAAATCAACCCGCCAGCGATAACCGCAGGAGCCGCATTGGGCCCAATCCGGGAATAACCCCCGGCGGATGACAGCCGGGAAGTGCCCAGGGCGACTGCAATCCCCAAGGCCAGTACGGCCACTGAGAGAACGATTTCCGCGGTCTTGTATTTCATGCTCCGGCAACAAGGGACAGAAGCACTATTGATCGATTACCATGCTGGTTCTTACGTGCACGCGCCGACCGGTAAACATCCGAGCCTTCATGGCCCGGTGGTTACTTTTTTTTGATTCCCAGCGAATCGATGATGCCGGCAATCCGTTTGGTGTCTTCATCGATAAACTTCTTGAAGTTTTCGCCGGACAAGTAAATGGGCGCCCAGCCGAATTTCTCCAGTGTAGCCTTCCAGGCGGTCGATTCGGTCGTGCCACGGATCAATTGTATGAGGGCGTCGCGCTGCGCTGTGTTGATTCCCGGCGCCCCAAAAATGCCACGCCAGTTCGCAAGCTCAACGTCGATTCCTTGCTCCTTCAAGCTGGGAACACCGTCGCTGCGTGCGGCGCTGGAGACGGCCAAGGCGCGCATGCGGCCGCCTTTGACTTGCTCGGCAAACTCGCCGATCCCGGAAACTCCCGCAGTCACATGCCCGCCCACGATTGCAGCGATCGCCTCCCCGCCACCTTTGAACGGCACATAATTGATCTTCGCGGGATCCACACCCGTAGCCTTCGCAATCAGGCCTACGAGAATGTGATCAGTGCCGCCAGCTGATCCACCGCCCCACGAAATGGCGCCAGGATTCGTCTTCAGGGCTTTCACCAAATCTGCCATGCTTTTGTGCGGCGAGTTTGCGGGGACGACGATCATTTCATATTCACCCGTGAGCCGCGCGAGCGGCGTCACCAATGAGAGGTTGACGGGAGAATTTTCCAAATAGATGGCACCGATCATGACCATGCCGCCAATCATCACAGCGTTAGGGTCGCCCTTGGATGCATTGACGAACTGCGCCAGGCCGATGGTGCCCCCGGCACCGCCTTTGTTCTCGAACTGAACGGAGGAAACGAGTTTGGCGCTCTGCATCGCAGCAGCTAAAGTGCGACCGGTCTGGTCCCAACCACCCCCTGGATTTGCCGGG
>DATACQ010001041.1:0-3790 GCA_036258955.1 Binatia bacterium | reverse complement strand
ATGTCATTCTGAGCCCCTTCGACGGTCTCAGGGTGAACTCCGGCGAAATCTCCGCTTCGTAACACCTTGAAAATCCGAGATGCTTCGCGGAGTTTATCCTGAGCGCAGCCGAAGGGCTCAGCATGAAATTAGCTGCGCTTTTCACACGGCGACGAGTTTTTCGCCCACGGACCACCGTAGATCGTAGTTGAACTGGAGCTAGGCAGGTGTTATGCGGCTATCAAGACTCAAGGTGAAGGAAGGACCATTCATGATCAAGGAAGGAAAATTCACGTTGCTGGAGAAGCGCGGTCCGGTGGCGAAAGTTACCATAAACCGGCCGGATAAGAGAAACGCTTTGAGCCGTGACACAATTCGCGAAATCCTGGCGCTCTTGGAGGAGCTCCGCAATGACGATTCTATAGCGGTAGTTTTGACCACCGGCGCCGGGGATATTGCGTACTGCGCCGGACGAGACCTCTCAGAGTTCCCGACTGAAGGCGGCAAAAATCGGGGCAATGATCGGCGCGGCGAGCCACGCGCCTATCATGTCGCCGAGGCTATTCGCACATTTCCCAAAGTGACGATCGCAGTGGTGAACGGTTATTGCTTGGGTGGCGGGATTACGCTCTTACTGCCGCATGACCTCGCCATAGCTTCGGACCGAGCGCAGTTCGGTCTGCCTGAGATCATGCGCGGCTTCCTGCCGTACCCGATCATCGCGACGATGTTCAAAACACTCATCCCTACGAAGCTTGCTTTTGAATTGATTCTCACGGGTAAGAACTGGGATGCGCACAAATCTATGGCGGCGGGTTTGATCAACCGAGTGGTGCCGCACGCGGAGTTACAAGATGAAGCATGGAAATGGGGAGAGGAGATCGGCAAGTTCGACAAGGTGACTTTGAGATACTGCAAAATGGCGGCCCATGCTTCCATGGAAGCGGCGAGCGTGCCGCTCGCTGCTGAGATCGCGTGGTTGATGCAGGAGGAGCACGCGCTTGTGAATCCTCGCGCGTATGCGGGAACGCAGGAATTTCACAAGTAGCCAGCAGCTGCGACCGATTGGAGTCAGAGTCATAAGGTCGAAATTAACAGTAGCGAGAAGTCGGAGGGTGGAAGGCAGAAGCGGACGTTAGAAAAGGGGAAGCAAATGAAAATCGACTCAGCGCGCTCCAAATGGGTGCTCGTGTTTTTGTCCGTCGCCGTAGTGTTGCTCGGTTCAATGCCGGCGCGCGCCAAGACAGCACTACGAGTCGCTTACAGCTCGATCTCCGGATCAGCTATTGTGCCGTTTATTGCTCTCGACAAAGGCCTATTCGCGAAACACGATCTTGACGTAGAATTGATCTATGTAGCCGGTTCTCAGGCAATGCAGTCTCTCTTGAGCGGCACGACGCCGATCGGCATACAGGGAATCGAGCCGGTTTTTCGTGTCAATGCCCAGGGTGGCGATACCGTGATGATCTTAGGACTGGTGACCAAGCCGCCGTTCTCGATTATTGCACGTCCTGAAATCAAAGATTATCGGGACCTGAAGGGTAAGCCGATGGGTGTCAGCCGTTATGGCTCGTCCACTGATATGCTCTTACGCCTGACATTGAATAAGTGGAATCTCAAACCGGAGACGGATGTGCCCATTTTGCAAATGGGAGGGGTTCCGCCGATCCTTGCGGGAATGCAATCTAAAAAGATCTTCGCCGGCCCGCTTTCGCTACCCACGCTGGCGAGAGCGAAACAAGAAGGGTTTCACGAGCTGGCGGACCTCGCGGATCTGATTCCAGAGTACCAGGTAGCAGGAGTGGTCACGCGGCGCTCGTTCATCAAGCAGAACCCTGAACTGGTCCGTGGATTTGTCAAAGCCATCGGCGAGGCCACGGTTATATTTCGGAACGACACCGCGTACGTAAAGAAGGTGATGAAAGAACGGCTGAAGATCGATGACCCGGCGGTTGTGCAAGAGACGCAGAAGAGTTATCCGCGCTACATGCCGCTGGTCCCATATCCGAGCCGAGCCGGCAGCGCCGTTATCAAGTCTTTCATGGAAAAAAGCGAACCGTTATTGCGAAAAATGTCAGTTGACGATCAGATCGATCTCCAGATTGTGCGCGAGCTCGAGCAGAGCGGGTTCTTCAGCAGCTTGCAAAAAACGAAGTGAGACTCACTCCGGCTAGCCGTCTACCGCGGCGGCGGAAGATTCTGCCGCAGTGGTCATTCTGAGCCGCAGGCGAAGAATCTCAGATTGGTAACACCGGGAATCGGAGATGCTTCGCTACCGCTCAGCATGACATCAGAAACTTTCACCGATCGGACCACAACCTCATAGCCGGAAGCGGAATCATGCAACGGATATGCGTCTTGACATCGCTGTTTAGCACGTGATCGTGCATTGCTTTTTCCGTCGAGAATTCGCGTTCACTTTCCGGCTGGCGCAAATAGCTCAGCGAGCGCCGGCCGGCGCGGAATATAGCCCTGTTCGTGGGCGTATTGCACAAACTTGTCGAGAACAATTTCGTTCTCGCGGGTCAGACCGTGTCGCCAGGGATTCTTACCGAACAGCTCTTCCTCTTCCTCCAGAATTAGGACAGCGGACGGAAACGCGGATCGCTTGGCATACTCATAGGATTTCCGACACTGCTCTTCCGCCTCAGCGAAAGCGGCCAGAACACTCGATACTACCCAGGGGTTTTCATCAAAGAGCGATTGCCGCATTACCAACGTGTGAGTGATCGGAAATATTTTTGTCCTACGAAAATATTCACCGATCGTGGCACGCGCATCTCGGAACACACGCCGGATGCGCGGATCGCGGGCGCGAAATGACCCTACGATATTAGGCGGGATAAGCGCGTCTATCTCGCCGCGCAATAACAGCGCTTCAGTGGACTCATCGACGACAGTGATTTTGACGTTCGCCGGCGGCTGATATCCAGCTCGTTCCGGCGCGGACGTGAACCACTCGCACTCTTCCGGGCGCACTCCGTGATACTCCTGGAGGATGCCCCGGGCCCAAAGACCTACGGTCAAGCGGTACTCGTCCATGCCGATCTTTTTCCCTTTCAGATCTTCCGGGCGCTCGATGCCGGAAGCAGTGGAACAGAAGATGTAGGGATGAATTTGCATGCGCAGTGGAAAAATTGGCAGCGCAATTACCGGTTCGTTGCGGCAACGTGCCATCATGTACCAGGAGAGCGACATCTCCGCGATGTCGAATTCCTCATACACCGGCCGCATGCATGCTTCGCCGGTTATCGCGCGCCGCGGTTGCAGTTTCAATCCTTCAGCCGTGACTTCACCTGACAAAAGTGGACGAGTGCGGTGATAGTCGGCCAACAGCAAGGTGAGCTCTAAATCGCGTGCCATCTGAAAACCTCCGTCGATCTTTCCAGGTCTCTAGTACGCCTGCGAATCGGTTTCGAGTTTCGTGTCTCGCGTTTCGAGTGAGGCCGGAGAACGCGAAACTGTAAACCCGGAATGCGAAACTCGTTCACCGTCCGGTGGCTTTCAGAAGAAATTGCCGCGAAAAAAACTTCTCCGAGCCCCCGAGTTTCTTGGCTTCGGATTCGATTCGGGTAGCGGCGATCAGCGCATCGATGTCGTCGCGAGAGATCGAAGTCGAATAGATGCCGGCGAACTGCTTGATCACCCGCCGCACTGTCGCCGGCTCGCCGAAGGTATTCTTTTTAAGTACGGAGTCCGCGACTTTTTCGGGGTTGTTCTTCAAAAAATCCAGGCCACGATTGATGCCGCGCAACAGCGATACGATGCCTTCTGGATCGGTTTCTATTTTCTGTCTGCCCGTAGCGATCAC
>DATACQ010001040.1:0-4265 GCA_036258955.1 Binatia bacterium | reverse complement strand
CCGAGTGCCCCGAACATCCATCGCCATGCCTTCGATGAGCTCGAGGGCATAATGCGCTGGAATGGCGTAGCGCTGCACGATGTACTGCAACGCTATAAACACGGCTTCCCCTTGCGGCTCAGCTGAAAAAGCCGAGACGGTTCTTTCGCGCAGCGCGGCCAGGCGGCGCTCGAGCACAACCCGGTTGCCGGACTTCCCCGCTTCATCGACTTGATCATCGCAGTAGCGGCACCAGCCGTACAGGAAAATTGCCGCATCCCTTGTCTGCGGATCGAACAGCCGGGCGGCCATAGAAAAGCTCTTGGACCCTTTGGTGATAATTTCCCGGCAGTCGGCGAGCGCCGCTCGGACTTCAAAGGTCAAACTCTCATGCATAAGAAACTTGTTCCGTTCGGACACTGCCAGGCTCAAGCGCGGCCGCAAAATCCTTTGCGATCAAACCCGCCGTCGCCTTGGCCGAGTTTACCACGCCGGGAACACCTGCCCCCGGGTGAGTGCCGGCGCCGACAAAGTAAAGGCCGCGCAGATTGCGATCGCGGTTGTGAACGCGAAAAAAGGCGCTCTGAGTCAAACGCGGTTCGAGGGAAAATGCCGAACCGAAATGCGCATTGAGCTCGTTCTTGAAATCTTCCGGCGTGAACAGACGTTGCGTCACGATATTGCGCCGCAGATCGGCCATATAGCGCCGCTCCAAGTATTCCATGATGGTGGCCGCATAGCGCGGCCCTTCGCGCTCCCAGTCGATTGGTAACTTGCCGAGATGCGCCACCGGCGAAAGGACATAAAAAGCGTCGCATTCCGGCGGCGCCAAGTGCGGGTCGGAATGAGTAGGCCGATGGAGATATAGCGAAAAATCAGCTGGTAAACGCCCGCGCGCAAATATATCGTTCAACAGCTCACGATAGCGCGGGCCGAACAGGATATTGTGATGCAGTAAATTTGGGTACTGCCGGCGAGTACCGAAATAAATGATAAACAATGACATACTATAAGCCATGCGCTCCAGTCGACGGCACGCGCCACGCACCGCCGATTCGTGCTGTAGCAGCCGATCATAAGTATGGACCACATCGGCATTGCTGACGACCAGATCAAAAGGCTCATTTCCTGCGTCAGTGACAATTCCCGTTACTCGGGCAGCGAGTGTATCGATCCGGCGCACTTCGCTGTTCAGCCGGACCTCGCCGCCAAGTTCAGTGAACAACTTGACCAGAGCTTGCACCAGCGCTCCGGTCCCGCCCCGTGGAAAGAAAACGCCCCATTTCCGTTCGAGACAATGAATCAACGTGTAGATGGAAGTCGTCGTAAAGGGATTGCCGCCGACGAGCAACGAATGAAAACTAAAGAGCTGCCGCAGATGAGGATCTTTGATGTACTTTCCGACCATGCCGTAAACGGAACGGTAGGCTTGCAGCCGCACCAGTTGTGGCGCCACCGCAATCATGCTCGACCAATTAAGAAACGGCACGTGCGCGAGATTTTCGTAACCTTGGTGAAATACCTCCTCTGAATACGTCAAGAAGCGTTTGTAGCCGCTGACGTCGCGAGGTGACGTGGCGGCGATCTGCGCTTCGATTTGCGCTGTATCGTTGGAGTAGTCGAACCTAAAACCATCATCCCAAAAGAGGCGGTAAAACGGACTGACCGGCAGCAAGCTGATATAGTCGTCCATCACCCGTCCACTCAGCGCAAACAATTCGCGCAGGCAATCAGGTGCGGTAATCACGGTCGGCCCGGCATCAAAAGTAAATCCGGCATCGCGATAGACGTAAGCTCGCCCACCCGGCAAATCGCGCTTTTCAAAGATAACGGTGTTTATGCCGGCGGCCTGAAGGCGTACCGCGACGGCGAGACCGCCAAAGCCGCTGCCAATAACCGCGGCACGCGGTTTATCCGTACGCTTTCGCAATGCTTGCTCCCACGCCTTGAAGTTCCTTAAAGACCTCACGCGACCATGAAATGTTTTCTTGCTCGAGATTGTCCGCTAGTGCCTCATAGCTCGCGTTCATGTGCTCGACCGCGCGCTGCTGGCAACTGTCAATCAGCCCGGTGCGTTCGAACCAGCGTTCCAGCGGCTCGCGCTCGGGCAACTGGCGCACAGCGTCAGCGAAACGGCCGTAGTCGCTAGGCGTATAGTCCTGCGCGGCGCAGGCCCAGATCCATGAGGGCCGATGAAGGAGAAGATCTTCGTATTGCTTCGCCGGCTCCCGGTTCCCTCGTACATTGCCGACGTCGTCAAACATCTGCAAAGCAACACCAAGATCATGGCCGAAATCGTCGAGAACGGTGAGGCCCCGCTCCGGCAACAACGCGAGCAAACCTCCGAGCACGAGGGTAAATCCCATCAAGGCGCCGGATTTTAACTCCATTGAAGCCAGACACACGCCGGGAACCTGTTCTTGCTTCAGATGTTCGATGTTGGCGCCAACGTCCAGAGCTTGGCCGAAGTGGGCGCGCAAAAGCATGCGCTGGCATCGTTCGTGGGCAATTAGTTCTCCGGCTCTTGAAAGACCTGCTTTTTTGATCAGCTGAAAAGGCCAGAAATAGAGCCAATTGCCGGCGTTCAGAGCCAGTGGCAGGCCGTACCGCATGTGCAGCGCCGGCGAGCCGCGTCGTATCGTGCTGCCGTCCTGTATGTCATCGACGATCAGTGATCCTGAATGGATAAGTTCGGCCACGTTGGCGAGAACGTCGCAACGTTGGCGCGCAACGAGCGACAGACTGCGCGCGCCGCACGTTAACCGGTAAGCCAAGGTGACCAACTGCGCTCTAAACCGCTTTGCGGGACGCGTGGTCAAATCGTGAATTGGATCGATGATCGCGGCCTGCCAGAGGTCGTCGCGAACCACCCCGTGCCTTAACCCGAGTAGCTGTTCAAGCTCAGCTCCGGCGGGAAGCAACTGCTTGGCCTGAGTTGATTCGCCAATTGCGACCTGCGCTGCGGTTTCGGTTTTCGAAGATTTCCTGTAAGGTGCAAGCACGACTGTCTCCTTTTCGCCCGCCGGCCAGTTACTGGGTGATTCTGCATCCCTGAAGCGGAACACGGCCCGGCTATTGGCGAATTGCCCTTCTTAAAATCGGATAAGATTTGCTTTGAAATGCCGCGTGGGCATTCTCGACGACCAAGCCTTGAGTCCTGTTTTGTTTGACTTGTGATTCCCGCCATACGCGCTTACGGGCGCTCGTTCTGGTCCGCATGCCGGATGGCTCGGCCGAGTTCTTCAGGTGCTACGCCAGATCTGTATTCGGCGGCGCCTTTTCCTCTGGGCGCTCTCCTTCTCAAAGGTCGAGAGACACCAGCGCATCGGTTAGCTGCTTATATCGAAATCTGAAGCCCAACTGCTGAGCGGCCGAGGGCAACGCGCGTTGCCCGGCAAGCAGCATCTCGGCCATTTCACCGAGAAGTAGTAGCAATACGGATGCCGGAACGGGCGCCCAAGCGGGTCGGTTCAAAACTTTTCCCAAACACTTGGCAAACTCGCTCATTGTGACCGGGTTCGGCGCAGTGGCATTGAAAGCACCGCGTGCCTTGTTATTTTCCATGAGAAACTGGATCAGGCTTACCTCGTCATCGATATGAATCCACGGCACCCACTGTTTGCCGGAACCGAGCCGACCACCTAAGAACAACTTGAACGGAAAAACCATTTTGGCGAGCGCGCCTTTGCCTCTTCCCAGAACGATTCCCGTTCGGAGGAGCGTTACACGAACTCCATGTTCCTCGGCCCTGAGCGCCTCTTTTTCCCATTCGACGCATAGTCCGGAAAGAAAATCGTCTCCCGGAGCAGAGCTCTCCGTGAGGGTTTCATCGCCGCGGGCGCCGTAATAACCGACTGCCGAAGCGCTAACTAGAAACTTCGGTTTCACGTTTGCGCTCGCGATCGCGTCCACCAGGGCCCGAGTGGTATCGATGCGGCTCCGTCTAAGTTTATCTTTCTGTGCAGCCGTCCAGCGTTTGGCGGCGATGGGCTCGCCGGCGAGATTAACAATACCATCCGCGCCATCGAGCGCTCGCTGCCATTCACCGGCGCTGCCCGGCACCCAGGCAAGCCACTGTTGACCGGCGCGGCTCTGCCAACTCGGAGGTTTCCGGCTCAAGAGCACCAGCGAGTGCACTTGCCTGCGCAGCCGTTCGACTAGCGCCGAACCGATAAATCCAGTCGCACCTGTTATGACGAGCTTCATAGCGATCGACCGCCCCTGGAGCTTTCAGAATGCCCCGTCTGTTAAGTCTGTTTGATTTAGATAGTTGTAGAGATCAGCAC
>DATACQ010001039.1:0-3502 GCA_036258955.1 Binatia bacterium | reverse complement strand
ACTTGATGGCGGCAGTCCAGTCTTTGGCGTCAAGCGCTTTTCTGCCGGCGACATAGTCAGCGTCTACTGCCGCTGACGCAGGCTCGGTCTCTAGCGGATCGGTGAGACCTGGCCACGTTTGACCCAGCGCCAGGGCGGCGGCAAGCACCAATTTTCCCAGTTGCCGCCGCCAAACTATACGGCTCCGTTCATCAGCGAACTGCATAAAGCTCAGCGCTGTGCCAGAAATGTCTTGGCTCGGAGGACCTCCGGTCGTGGACTGTCTTCCCCCACGAGTTGAATGAGCCGCGCATAGTATTGCTTTGCTTTAGCGACGTCTCCGCTTTTAGCCGCTGCCTCCGCCGCGCCTGCAAATACGTGCAATCGGTTTGGCTCGCGCGTTTGTGAGCTTTCAAACTCCCTTAGAGCTTCGGCGGGCCGCTCAAGTTCGAGCAGCATCTGCCCAAGGAGCTCGCGCGCGGGGAGAATTCGGCCGGGAGTCACGATATGCTTCTCATTCTTGTCTTCTATTTCTGCCGCGCTCCGCATCAGTTTCAAAGCGGCCTCTTTATTCCCCTCGGCGAGAGCACTCCAGGCGCTGGCGGCAAGCCGGCTGACCTCCACTTCACTGGCCCAGTATTCGTTTTTAGCCGCTTTCAATGCGTCGCGCAGCCGAGCGAGTTGTTCTATTTCCTGGTTCGCGCTCTTTGGATCTCCGGTTCGCGCCGCCCCAAGAGCGCGGGCGAAACGGGTTAGCGCCTCGGTGTAATGGAAGTTGTTTGTGATTGGCTGAAGCTTCATCGCAGCGCTCCAATCGCCGCGCTCTACAGCATAGCGTGCCGGAATTGCAGCGAAAGCGTAGTGGCCCGCGTTCCGATTAAAGCCTGATACCTCTGCAGCTTCCTCCATAACCCGTCGCGCATCGTTGTCACGCCCCAGTTGAAGATAGGCATAGACCATGTAATCCATGGCATGCATTTGCTCATCCCGGTCGTTATTCTTCTTGGCCGTTTCCGCCGAGCGTTTGTTGGTATCGGCCGAGTCCTCCCATGCACCAACCCGCGTGAATATATGCGACGGCATATGGAGAGCGTGCGGCGCCGCAGGCGCAATGCTCGCGTAGCGGCGCGCTGCTGGTAGCCCTTGCTTTGCAATCGGCGGAGCATCGTAGCTGTGGATCAGATAGTGAGCTACTCCCGGGTGATCCGGGTATTTGGCAAATTGCTTTTCCAGGATCGACGCCGCTTTCAGATAGGCAGCATAGGTTTGGTCCGCTTGTGACTGCGTACCGGCAAGATAAAGCGCGTAAAAGATTTGTGCCTCGTCGTCCTCGGGGTACCGCGCTGCAAGCGCCTCAAAGGCTTTGGCCCGCGACCGTTGGCGGTCAGGTTCAAAACGATTTGACCAGTTCTCGTAATATGCAGCGACTGCCTCGATGTAGTCGCGTTCCCGTTGCGTTTTGGCGCCGATGTTGCGCCCCTGCTCGATGGCGGCTTGTGCGTCGGCCGCGCCTTTCGGCGAAGAGCCAGTACCAGCAAGGGGATTGGACATCAGGAGGGACGCAATGCCCCAGGTCGCAATGGCACACGATGGGTCCTGCGCTAATACATCGCGAAATGCCTTTTCGCCGGCGCTGTACCAGAAGGAGTGCAGCATAGCGACGCCGCGCTCCAGCTGCGCCTGAACTTTAGGATCGCAAGAGTTAGGAAAACGAACGGTGCCGACTGTTTCTTGAGCAAATCCGGGTGCGGTGAACACGAGGAGGAATAAAGAAACTATTCCGAGCAGATTACGTTTCATATCGATCTCCTTTTCCGTTAAGCATTGGAGAACCGTGTAAACCCTCCAACGTGTCAGGAAGCACATGAAATGCGGGGAGGACAACTTGCGACGCAAGATACCTTTTCTCTGCTAGAGCAATTAGAGTACCACCAGCTTTACCGGGCGATATCTCTCAAAACGGCGAAATGACGCGAAAATCAGGCTCGAGTAAGGCAACGCCAGGAGCGCAAGCGTATCCTAAAGTTTACGCGAGCGTATACAAAGTTTCCTGTAGACTCACTTCGATGCTGTTTGGAAGTGATAGGGCGGCGGCTATTCTAACCCGCGAAGATACAGGCGACCACTGCCTCATCGCGGGCGCCAACCGGTTCAAAGGGCTACACCGCCGAGCAGCGGGCAAACTGGGAATCGAACGCTTTCGAGACGCGAATACCGGTGAGACTGGCTGCCGAGACTGCTGTTCTCTGTGGCACGGCTTCCCTAGGACTCGTTACTTGGGACGCGGCTCGCGCAGCAAGGTATCGGGTTGTTTAAACTCCCCGCGACGCTGCAGGCGCACGGCGTTGATTAAGCTCCGGGCGGCATTGCGGACTTCCTCGTGAAAGCCCTTTTCTTCATCCAGTTCGTCGTGGCTCGTCGCATAAGGCTTATAATAACCTACATAGCTCTCAACCAGAGCGGCGCGACCGGCAGGGATCAATCCGATATCCGTCAGCCAATCGCTGAGACTGCGACGGAGAGTTTCCACGCCGGCAGCATCGCCGTGAACAACGACCGAGAAAAACCGCCCGCTCAGATGCCGCGGGTAGGACCAGCCTTGAAGCTCCACCTCCTTTGCTCGTTGGGGGTCCTTCCCGCCGGTGAGCGTTGGATCGGGGTTTCCTCCGTCGGCGCAGACCAGGCGATCGATCATCAGCTTCAGCGAGCTGGGCGCCTGGTACCAGTTTACCGGGCACAGAATCATAACGCCGTGCGCCGCAACCCAACGGTGATAAATCTCCGCCATCCAATCGTTGACTTGTCCCATTGCGTGGTTCGGATAACACGAGCAAGGCCAGTGACATAACGGCATGGCTGTAGAGACGCAAGCCTTGCACGGATAGATGATGCGACCATACTCCGACGACAGCCGGCTGAGATCCAGGAGATCCACCTCGAAGCCTCTCTCGCCGACGATAACTTCTTCAGCCATTTCGGCCAAACGAAAGGTCTTGGACATTTCTCCCGGGCAGGTGTGCTCACTCCGGCTGGAGCCATTGATGAGGAGAATACGCGAATTCGACCGAGGATTCTTCTGGCGTTTTTCCGCCTGGTGAATGGCGTGACGCGTCTCGAGCCATTCGATAGGAAGAAGAAAATCCGGATCGCTGAAACCGGCGCCCGCGCGCCGTGTGCGCGGGCTTTTGTGGTATTCTGAATAATTCTTCCAGGCCAGCTCAATGATCCTCTCAATTTCCGGAGCTACGGCTGTGAAACTCGGGTCGTAGAAGCGCTCGCGAGCACGCTTGGAAAATTCTTCGCGCGAGATTTGCGCGCTCGGTGTTCCCGTGCGGACCTTAGGTTTCGGCATACTTGCTCCTGAACTTTCTTGAAGCGTCTCTCTCTGGGTATGATCAGGTCTTCCAGGCGTATGCGGGCCGCCGCAGTGCCTTTAAATATCTGAAGAGATCGTCGAGCTCCTGTGAGCTGATTTCTCTGGCGGAAAATGCAGGCGAGCACTAAGCCGCTCGGGCTATGGATA
>DATACQ010001038.1:0-1842 GCA_036258955.1 Binatia bacterium | reverse complement strand
AATTCCAAGCAACCTCATCCACCCACCTGCTTCTCAAAGAAACGCGCGATGTCGTTATAGAACGCGTAAACCATCAGCAACAGTAAAAGAAAAATACCGACCTGCTGAGCCACCTCACGATAACGGAGCGACACAGGCCGGCCGATCACGGCCTCCACCAAAAAAAACAACAAATGACCGCCGTCCAAGACCGGAATCGGCAATAGGTTCAGTACTCCGAGGTTGATGCTCAAAACAGCGACGAATGCCAAGAAACTAGCGAACCCTTCCTGGGCCTGCTGACCCGCCATCTGAGCTATTAGAATAGGACCCCCAAGATTGCGCGGCGATACTTCCCCGGTCACCATTTTGAACAGCGCCACAAGCGTGAGCTTAGCGTAATCGTAGGTTTGCGTGAACGCTTTGACGATCGACAATCCGGGATTGCCCTTTTCAAGAATTACCTGACTGCCAATGCCGATCATCCACTCGTCGCGGCGCTCGCCAAAAATATTTCGGGCTTCTTTTTGCCGCGGCTCCACGGCCACATCGACTTCCTCACTCGCGCGCAATAGCCGCAGGTTCAGTGGCTTTCCCTGGCTTTCCTTAATCGCGGCGGAAAGCCTTTCCCAGCTATCCACCGGCTCGCCGTTAACGGCAACGATGCGGTCGCCGCGTTGAACTCCCGCCAGTTCCGCCGGAGAGCCCTTTTCCACACTGCCTATCTGCGTCGAGACTACCGGCACCCCGTAGAACAGAAAAACAACCAGAAGAAGCAAAACTGCCAGCAACAGATTGAAGCCGGGACCTGCCGCGACGATGGCGAACCGCTGAAGCAGCGGTTTGTGGCCGAAGGAGCGCCGGAGGTCCGCCTGCGAGACCTCTTCGTCGGGGTCCTCTCCAACCATCTTTACGTAGCCGCCGAGCGGAAACGCGCTCAACGCATACTCTGTCTCGCCCTTTTTCTTGACCACCAACTTCGGTCCAAAGCCCACAGAAAACGTCAACACACCCACCCCGCAAAGTTTGGCGATCAGGAAATGACCGAATTCATGGAAGACGATCAGCACGCCCAGTCCGATAATAGCCGCCAGGATCGAATAAATTACGCTTTCCATCCTTTAACCTCTTTCGAATCCAGCTGTTTGACGAGGGAAGCAGCCTGCTCGCGCGCCCAGGCGTCGACACGGAGAATTTCGCTGATCTCTTTTGGGCGCGTCACTGCATGGCGCTGCATCGTTTGATCAATGATATTGTGAATGTCGCGAAAGCCGATTCTGCCCGCAAGAAAGGCATCAACCGCGATCTCATTGGCGCCGTTGAGCACCACCGGCATCGTGCCACCTTCGCGTATTGCGCCGTAAGCAAGCTCGAGAGCCGGGTATCGCTTGTGATCCACCGGTAAAAAGTTTAACTCACCATGACGGGTGAGTTCCAGCGATTCCCACTTGCCGCGTAACCTGTGCGGGTACGACAAAGCATAGGCAATCGGGATGCGCATGTCAGGCACGCCCAACTGCGCAATCACCGAACCATCCTGATAACGCACCATGGAATGAACGACACTCTGAGGATGAATCACCACCTCGATACGCTCAGGCTCCATCTGGAAAACCCAGCGCGCCTCCACCACCTCCAGGCCTTTGTTCATCATCGTTGCGGAGTCAATCGTAATCTTTCGCCCCATCTTCCAGTTCGGATGCTTCAACGCCTGAGCCACTGTGACGCGATTCAATTGTTTGAGAGGCGTTTTCAGGAACGGCCCTCCCGAGGCTGTCAGTATGAGTTTGTCCACTTCGTCGTGCCGGTTACCTTGGAGGCACTGAAAGATGGCACTGTGCTCGCTGTCGACGGGTAGCAACC
>DATACQ010001037.1:0-5249 GCA_036258955.1 Binatia bacterium | reverse complement strand
CCAAATCCGCCCGTTTCAGCCTGCATGCGCTCGATCTGCGCAATCGCGTCGTCAGGCGTGCCGATAATCCAGTCGCGGCGGTCGGCGCCCGAGCGCGCGGTGATCTCACTTGCCGGTTGGCCGGGATACGATTCGTAGGGCGCCTTGAGTCCAATGGAAACGAAATATTCCATATCGCGCTTAATGTTGGCTTCGACATCGCGCCATGCTTCCTCTTTGCTGTCGGCCAGATGTACGCAAGTCGCGAGGCGCCAGTTGGCCCGCGAAGTCACGGCGCCATTTTGCGCTGCTAGGGCTTCAACCTTGTTCCACTGCTCGGCTTTGCTTTGATTGTTCCTTATGTTTTTCCCCGCCGGAGACAACAAGAGCATGCCGTATTTCCCTGCAAGCTGAAGACTGATGGCGTTGCCCGATGAGGCGATCGCAAGAGGCATGCGCGGCTGCTGATAGGAACGAAGTTGCAAACGCATTTGCTTGAAAGACCAGAACTGGCCTTCATAATCGATCGGCTCCGGTGACTCGAGCAGCCGGACGATAATATCCACCGACTCTGCCAGCATCGGATAGAGTTTTGCGTCGGGCAAGCCGAATAGTTTTTTGTCAGTGACCAGCGCGCAGGGTCCGACACCCAAAATGGCTCGGCCGTAGGTCAAGTGATCGAGAAAGGCCATCCGTTCGGCGACGTGAAATGGGTGGTGGAAAGGAACGCTGATCACGGAGGTGCCGAGACGAATGCGGCGCGCGTGGGCCGCGGCTTTGGCCAGCGCCATTTCCGGAGCAGGCATAGTTTCCCAGCCTCCGGAATGGTGTTCGCCGATAAAGAACTCATCGAAGTCCAGAGCGTCGGCAAGATGAATCCAGGAGATATCCCGGTCGAATGCCAACGACGGATTCTCCGACGGATGATGCAGCGGCATCATGAACACAGAAAACTTCATCGGTGCGGCCTCGTCATCTGAGCGGTTGATCCAAATATTTTGTCAGTGTCTCGATGCGCTACCAGCAGCCGTCACCGTGATGTGCGACATCGGAGTTTCCGCCGTGGCGCCATGCCAATGGCGTTCGCCGGCTTTGATATGCACGATATCACCGACAGCGATCTCCCGTTCTTCGGATTCGGTTGCAACCTTGCCTCTTCCGGCCGTGACGACGAGAATTTGATCACAGTCGTGGACATGCCATCCAGTCGTAGCGCCGACGCGGAAGTTGACCACGTTGCAGCGAAAATTTTCAGACTGTCCATCGCCAATAACCGCCTGCCGGGTCCGGCTCACCGGGCCTCGGCTCCAACCGGCAATCGGGGTCGCCGTGTCCATTGGTTTTTCCGGTAATTCATTGATTTTGAGCACCCTCATGACAACCTCACTCTGAATCAGTTTAACTGACCGTCGCGAACGCAACGCACCACTCACGCACCACCCTTCAGTCTTCTAGCCTTGCGGCTTTATATCGCCCAACCCCTCTGCGAAATTGCCACCTCATTGCCTTCGGGATCGGTCAACTGAACTTGGCCTGGCGCGCTCTCGCGAATTTCGACCCCGTCGTCTTTCAGACGGTTCCTGATCCCTTCAAGATCGCTCACCTGAATGCCGAAATACTGGACGCCGTTCTTGGGCCGCACTTGCGATTTGGTGAGCAGCAAGGTCACCGTGCCATCGCCCAAGCGAATCGTGCCGTCATCATCGCGCCCGATAAGATGCAGATCGAACTGCTGCTGGTAAAATTCTCGGGCCTTCTCGGGATCGGGGACTTGCACCGCTAGCAGGCGCACGCCCGGAAGTTTTTCCTCGTCGCGCCCGAGATATCCGCGGGAAGAAAGATCCACGTTGTTTCCCCACGGGTCTATAAAGCGGACTTCGGCCGGCCGCGCCGCTTCGGGCCCGGATACCCCTGCCGAAATCTGCGGATTGGCCCCGCGCGCCAGGTTAGGCGGCAACTTCGCCACAGCCGCGTCCAAGTTCTCGACCATGAAGCCGTAATGATGAATCCCCAGGGTCAGCTCGCTCTCACTGCCGTCGGCTCTGTGGGTGCCGGAAATCGCTACCTGTGCGGTGGCCTGCTTCAGAAAAGCTAGATTAAAGAGCGGATCAATAACCATCCGCGACCCGCTGGGAAATATCCGACACTCCTCGAAACCAAAAAACCTTTGGTAAAAGTCGCTGAGTTTCTTGGGCTCCGCCGAGATAAATGCAATGTGTCTGAGTTTACCCATAAAAACACCTCCGCCGAAAATAAGTCATTGGCAATTTCTTACAGGAGCAACATCAATCGATCTTCAACGCAACGTCTTCCATAAAACGGCGCATCGATCCGCGGGTTTGCGCGTCGCTCAGACCGCCCAGCGCGAAGTTTCCTGCGACATCCGTGAGGTAAAGGCGCTCGCGCAGGTATTTCACCTTATCTTGCAACTCTTGAGTGCTGCCGACCAGCACGCGGTGTTGATCCACCAGTTCGTCGAACGTAAGCCGCTTCATCTGCGCGCGGTGTTTTTCATGACTACGGTACGATTCAGGATCAGTAACTCCGGGCGTTAAGCTATGGGCTTGGCTTGCCGCAGCGTGGTATTCGGCCAATCCCTGCGCCGCAGCCGCACGTGCTTCGGCGGAGCTTTGGCCGGCGTAGGCATGGTAGACGCCCAACACGCGCGCGCTTGACGTCTCGTGCCCCGCCGCGCGCCGCGCAGCAAAGTAGGCGTCCATCTTCTGGCGCAGCTCTTCCACTTCGTTCAGAAACGGGATGAGCATCATGTGGAAGCCCGACTGTCCCGCCAGCTCGAAGGACTCAACAGATGTCGTCGCGGCCATCCAGACGGTGGGATGCGGCTCTTGCACCGGTCGCGGCAACACTTCCACATTGACGTAATCGTAAGATCGGCTCTGATGAGTCAACTTGGGTTCGCGCCAAGCCTTAAGCACCACTTCCAGGTTTTCCTTGAAGCGATCGCGAAGTTCTTCCAGTGGTATGCCGAATGTCAGCGCTTCCCATTTGACAAACCCATGCCCGATGCCGAAGTTGATCCTCCCATTGCTTAAGCAATCGAGGGTCGCATACTCTTCCGCGACGCGCAGAGGGTTATGGTAAGGCAACAGCAGTACGGCCGTGCCTATGCGCATCGTAATCGTTTTTTGCGCAATGGCGGCGCCGATCACTGCCGGGGAAGAAAAGATGCCGGCAAATGAATGAAAGTGATGCTCCGCGAGCCAAACCGAGTCGAAGCCCAGTTGCTCGGCAAACGCCACCTGTTCAACGATGGTCCGAAACCGCTCCGCTCCTTCCGCGCGTGTGGCGGGAAGGGATGATGGCAAATAGAACAAACCATAGCGCATGGCGCGAGATATACGTTAGCCAGCGGGGAATGACAAGTTAGGATGTCGAATGTAGCCTTAAACGCCCGCATACGTTGCAATCGGGCACGACGGAAAAAAAGGGCGACCGCTCGTCACGGTCGCCCTATAAGTTCGCGACTAGCGGGCGCGTGCAACGCCCTTCTACCCACGCAGGAAGGTTATTCTTCGATGACCTTTTTCCACTTGTTATAAATCTTCTCCCGCAGCTCGGGGGAGGACTCAGCCACCGGCGGAAAGTCCTTCATCCATTCGAACGGGCGGCAGGCATCGATCACTGCGCGGGAGTTGAACCCTTTCTTGCTCGGGTGGATGCGCGGATCGAGCGGGCCACTCCAACAGCGGCGCAGAATTTCAATCGACTCCACCGGGTCGGAGCGGCTGGCCAGGGCCCATAGGACGTCGAACGTGTTGGTAGGATCGATATCTTCATCGACGACGATCACGTAACGTCCAAGGTACGCGCCGGCGTGCACCTGCGAAGCCGCGAGCATCGCTTGGCGTGCGTGGCCCGGGTAGCGCTGTTTGATGGAAATAATGTTGAGCAAACGCCCGCCGCCGGCTTCATGACACCACACGCCCTTGACGTCGGGGACACCCGCCTTTTCAACCTGCTCCCAGATCAGCGCGGCCTTCACCATACACTTTGCGATGGAGTAGTCCGACGGTGGGCGGCCGGGTCGCGCGCAACAAAGAATCGGATCGTTTCTATAGTAAACATTCTCGACGTGAATCACGGGTTCGGGGCGGCTGGAACTCGCATAATAACCTGTCCATTCCCCGAACGGACCTTCCGTCTTGCGATCATTTGGGTCCATCCAGCCCTCGATGACGATCTCCGCGTTAGCGGCAAAAGGCAGGCCCGTGGATTTGCCCTCAATGACTTCGATGGGCTCGCCCTTCAAGCCGCCGGCATAATCGAACTCCGGTACCCCGTAGTCGATTTCATTGCCGGAAACCATGAAGAGCACCGGATCCTGGCCCACGGAAACGACCACCGGGCAACGTTGGCCCCGCTCGAAGTATTTGTTCCGTTGGATGCTGCCGTGCTTGCCGGGAGAGATGTACAGCCCCATGCTTCCCTTGTCGTGCACCATGCCGCGGTAAGCGCCGAAGTTGACCCATCCCTCATCCGGATCGCGCGTCGTCACGAGGCAGGCGGTGCCAATAAATCGGCCGCCATCCAGCTCGTGCATGAACGGGACCGGAAATTTTAGCAAATCGACTTTGTCGCCCGAATCCACGTTCTCGAGAATGGGCCCTTTGCTCACGACTCTGTGCTTGATCGGCTCGTGGCTCATGAGCTTTTGCCGGAAGGCGCGCACCAGGTCCAGGTTCGAAAGAGTCATATCCAAGCCGAGGTTCAACGCCATCCGCTTGAACGAGGCGTTCTGCGCAAAGAGAGTGCGGTAGCCTTTCGGATACCCCGGAACGTTGTCGAACAAAACTGCTGGGGTCACACCCGTCTTGGACTGCCGCGCGAATATCTCAGCGAGCGTGCCCATCTCCAAATTCCAATCCACGCCGTCGACTTTCTTCAACTCGCCGAAGCTATCGACGATTTCCAACCAATCGCGCAAGTCTCTATACTTCGGGGTCTTCCCTGCCCTCATCTCTTCTTCAGCCAACTTTCTCGCTTCTAACGCCGTCATCTACATCGTTCTCCTTTCGCGCTCGCCTGGGAACATCTTAGTCCCCGAGCATCGACTCATCAATACCTTCCTTGTCATCAGCGGGCAAACCATTGCAGCTTCCGGGATCCAGGTGCAAGTACACTTTGTCGCCCGGACTAACCGAATTAAATGGATGTGTATGCACCGCTATGATGTCATCGCCAACAGCGACTTTACACTGAAACGCATCGCCCATGAAAATCGCTTCTGTGACGGTTCCTTCCAAAACATT
>DATACQ010001036.1:0-5526 GCA_036258955.1 Binatia bacterium | reverse complement strand
CATGCTCGCCACCCTGCCGACGAATAGCTACGTTAAGCAGGGCACTGTGGTTGCCGGAACTCGCACCATTCCGGTTGTCGTAAAGGAGAGCTTGATCCAGCGAGCGGAAGCGCTCTGCCAGGATAAACCCGTTGTGACCTTGCTCGCAATGGCGCCAAAACGGGTCCATTTGATTGTCACCGGCAGCGAAGTGTTTACCGGAAGAATCAAAGATGGCTTCGGGCCGGTGGTCAGCCGCAAAGTGGGCGAGATGGGCTCGACGGTCGAATCCATCAAAATCGCTCCAGACGATCCCGACGTTATTGCCGCACATGTAAAGGACTCCAAACAGACGGGAGCTGATGTCATCCTCGTCAGTGGCGGCATGTCCGTGGACCCCGACGATAAGACACCCGAAGGCATCCGCCGCAGCGGCGCCCAAGTCGAAACTCACGGATTCCCCGTGCTACCCGGCTCTATGTTTCTAATGGCGTACTTGGATGAAACGCCGGTTATGGGACTCTCCGGTTGCGTTTTGCATGATCCCTTTACCGCGTTTGACGCCCTCCTTCCGCGCATGCTCGCGGGAGAAAAGATATCGCGCGCCGACATTACGGCAATGGGACACGGTGGGTTGCAGCGCAAACATGATCATTAGGAATTGCTGAAAACAGAGTCGAGATCATAGAGTATGGAAGATGGCCATCAGCGATCCTCCATTCTCAACAGTCCATACAGAATCCGGGCGGAAGGAGTCACTCGTGGAGATACTGCGTAGCCTGAAAGAGCGCTGCGATCCAAAGCATGCCGCGCTCATCGTCGTCGATGTACAGAATGATTTTGTCAGCCCCAAGGGTAGCGCCGGTAAACGGGGCGAAGACGTTAGCGCGGCGATAGCCATGGTCCCAAATCTCACCCGCTTGATCGAAGAGGGGCGCCGTGTTGGGCTGACCATTGTCTATATTCGCACCACTCACAGCGAATGGACCGACACGCCGTCTTGGATTTACCGGACTTCCCAAAAGAGCGGCTTGAACACCTGCCGCGAGGGAACCTGGGGCGCGGAGTTTTACGAGGGAATCAAGCCCTTACCTTCCGAGCGCGTCGTCGTAAAACATCGATACAGCGCGTTCATCAACACGGATCTGAATACCGTCCTCAAGGCCAGGAATATTCAAAGCGTTATGGTGTGCGGCGTGGCGACGAACGTATGCGTAGAGACTACGGCGCGCGACGCTTACATGTACGATTATTATGTAACGATGATCGACGACTGCTCCGCTGCCTACGAAGCCAAGCTGCACCTCGGGACACTAGAAAACATGCGCCGCCATTTCGGCTTAGTGGCGTCCTCGGGCGAGATTATCGAGACCTGGAAAGGTCTAGCGGAAAAACAGCCCGCCGGCCTGTGACGATAACCGTCCCAGGCGCCTCTTTGCAGGTTGCTCAAAATCCAGCAGCGCGGCGCAATAAAATGGAGTACTGGAGTTTGGGCTCCCGGATTGCATCGCTCCACAACTCCAGTACTCCGTAAGCGAGCGCTATTTCATCATGCTGGCATTGATCTGCTCGAGCGCCTCCAGCGGCGGTTGCAGATCTGCCTGGGTGAGTTCGGCCAACGGGGAATCGCAGAGATCGAGTTCCGAGGCAAAGTCCTTGCGATTCGGGTTGTAGTAGATCAAGCCGGTCAGGAACTTCCCCTCCGCAATCGCCGCGTGGATGGCTTGAATAGCCATCGCTTTATTGGTGGGATCGTAGTCCTTGCCGAGCTTATGCAACACGATGCGCGAGCCGTCATGGAGCCGTACCTCGTGATCCGTTCCTTCGTCGTAATCCGCCTCGATGTTCTCGTAAGGCGGGATGAAATCAAGATCATGAATCGGATCCAGATGGCCTTTTACGTACTTCAAGCTCTTGGTTGACCCTTCGTGGTTGTTGAAAGTCACGCAGGGGCTGATGACGTCGAGAATCGCGCTACCCTTGTGGGAAATGGCGCCTTGGATGAGCGGCGACAGCTGCTTACGGTCGCCGGAAAAACTCCGTGAAACGTAGGTGGCACCCAGGGTGATTGCTAGCTCGGCCATGTCGATAGCGGGTATGTCGTTGACCTTCCCTCCTTTCATGACCGACCCTACATCGGCAGTAGCGGAAAACTGCCCCTTGGTCAGACCATACACGCCGTTGTTTTCGATGATGTACGTGATGTTCACGTTCCGCCGCATCATATGGCAGAAATTACCCAAACCGATCGCCGAAGTGTCTCCGTCTCCGGAGACGCCGATGGGCAGCAATGTATGATTGGCGAGATTGGCGCCAGTGGCCACCGCCGACATGCGTCCGTGAACCGCGTTGAACCCGAACGACTGGCTCATGAAATACGCAGGGGTTTTCGATGAACAACCAATGCCGCTCAGTTTGACTACCTTGCGCGGGTCCACACTGTTTTCGTAATAGGCGCGCATGACCGATGCCGAGATCGCGTCATGGCCGCAGCCCCGGCACATTGTCGAGGGCGCGCCGTCATAGTCCTTTTCCGTCAGATTTAATCGATTAAGTTTTGCTTCCGCCATTATTCTCCCTCATGCTGTTGCGGTTTTTGGCTGTGCCGATTGCGCGGCGTCAAAGATCTGTTGAACCACTTCGCCGGCCGCGACTGGCAAGCCGTTGTAAATCAGTATGTTGATGATTTTAGCGCCCAATTCAGGCATCTCGTCTTTGATAATCGCAGCCATTTGGGCGTCGCGATTCTGTTCGACTAAGTAGATCGTATCGTGCTCACTGAGAAACTCTCTTACCTCGGTACTCAGCGGTAAAGCGCGGATGAGCATGTGATTGGTCTTTAGCCCCTGCGCTCTCAACCGGTCGCGCGCCTCCCGGACCGGCTCATAGCTCGAGCCGTAGCAGATTATACCGGTTTTGACGTTTCTGTCTTTTTCGACGAGTGGTTTGGGAACGTATTTGCGCGCTGTATCGAATTTCTTCTTTAACCGGTCAAGGATGTACTTATAGTCATGCTCGTCTTCAGAGTACTTGGCGTCGGCGTCGTGTCCCGATCCGCGCGTGAAGTAAGAAGCCATACGATGAGGATTGCCGGGAATTGTCCGGTAGGGAATCCCGTCGCCGTCCTGGTCGAAGTAGCGGCGGAACTTCTTACCGGCTTTAGTCCATTCATCCAAATCCTGAGCCGTTAGCCGCTTACCTAAATCGTACGGCTCCTGAGATAGCTTGAGCGGATCTGATGACCAAAGATTCATGCCGAGATCAAGGTCCATGGCGACAAAAACCGGCGTCTGCAGATGATCCGCGACGTCGAAGCTGCGTCGAGCGAAGTCGAAGCAAGAGTTCATGTCGTGCGGGATCAGCATGACATGGCGCGTGTCGCCGTGCGAAGCGCCATACATGAGCGAAATGTCAGCTTGCTGAGTTCGGGTCGGCAGTCCGGTGGATGGACCGCCGCGCTGGATGATGAAAAACACACAGGGAATTTCTGCATAATAGGCCAAGCCAATGGATTCGTTCATCAAAGAAACGCCGGGGCCGGAAGTCGAAGTCATGGCCCGCGCGCCGGCCCATCCGGCGCCGAGTACCATACTTGCCGAAGCGATTTCATCCTCCGCTTGCACGATGGCGTAGCTTTTTTTGCCGTCTCTGGGTTTGCGCAGGCGTGGTAGATAGTACTCCATAGCTTCCGCGAGCGAGCTGGAGGGGGTTATCGGATACCAGCAAATCACGGACGCTCCGCCGTAAATCGCGCCAAGCGCTGCGGCGGTATTACCTTCGGTGATGATCTTCCCTTTATTCCCATCGGGGATCGGCTGGAGCCGCGCGATGTTCTGAGTTGCGCCTTTTTCCTTTAGATACTGATAACCCGCATCGATGCAGACGAGGTTCGACTCGATCACGGCGGGTTTTCTGCCGAATGTGTCTTCGAGCACGGCTTTGATAACGTCCATGTCGATGCCAAACAAATAGGCCAAAGCGCCGACATAGATCATATTTCGTTGCTTTGCTCGCAGCGGCGAAGCAGGGACCAGCTTGGTAACGAGCTTATTAGCCGGAAATCCGATGTATTGTACGCCGTCGCGTTTCAGATTCGCCGGCAAAGGGGTGGAGTCGTCGTAAAGAATCAGCCCGCCCTCGCGGACCCGGTGAATATCTTTCGCCGCTGTCGCGTCATTGAACATCACCATCACATCGATTACGTCCTTACGGCTCAGGTAACCTTCCGCTGACGCGCGGATCTGGTACCACGTCGGCAGCCCCTGGATGTTGGACGGAAACATATTCTTGGATGAGCATGGGATGCCCATCTTGAAAATTGCTTTAAAGAGGATGTTGTTCGAGGAAGCGCTTCCCGAACCGTTTTCCGTCGCGATGGAGATGCTCAAATCGTTGACTAAAGGTGTATCCAAAATCAACCTCCTTAAACTTCCGCACAATTCAAAAATCTTACCATAAACCCTTTAAAAGACAATACGTTACGCTTACCCTGGCGTGTACTGGTCCTCATTCTCGAGAAACTCTTCGACCTCTTTCCAAGTACGCCGTACTTCTTCATCAAAATCGAACGCTTGAGCGTACTGTAGTATATCGGGCATGGACACCAGTCCGATAACTTGGCCGCTCGATCCGCTCACAGGCATATTGCGAATGTCGCGCCGGTACATTTCGGCGAGCGCTGCGCCGATGAGCGCGGTCTCGGGCATGATCACGGGCGGCGCGGTCATCACTTCACTTATCGGTGCTCTACTGAGATCGGTGCCGGCGGCGGCGACTCGCTTGAGCACGTCCCGTTCGGTAAAGATGCCCGCCGGAACTCCTGCTTTTGTGACAATAACGGCGCTCAAGTTCTTTTCGGCCATCAGTTTCACCGCTTCGCGTATTGGCGCCTGCGCATCGAGGGTGGCCGCTGCGGCGGTTGCGATGCTGCCTAAGGTCTGCGTTTCGCGTTTACCTTGGCCGAGCTCCACGGCAATTTTTAAAATGCGGCGCATCGACACGATCCCCACGATCCGGCCGCGGCGGCCGCGCACCAGCAGGTGGCGATACTTGCCTTTGTACATTCTCGCAAAGGCGTCCGAGATCAGCGTCTCCTCGGACACGGCCCGAATGGGAGAGGTCATGACTTTGCCGATCTCGGTGTTACTCGTATCCAGCGCCGTATACACGACACGCCGCAAAACATCTTTTTCCGTGAAGATGCCCACCGGCACCGCCTTGTCAGTGACGATCACACGACCCACATCTTGCCCACACATCAATTGAATCACATCACGCACGGGGGTCGCGATTGCGGCGGACGTTAAATTGGCGGTCATGATTTCGTTTACTTTGTTGGAGAGCATGGGAAAACTCCTCCGGCGGGGCGCGGTACCTGCATTGGATACTTTCAATATAACACCACTTATCGCTGGAAATACAAGAATTGCCGTGTCGATCTTGCGGCCTGAAAGCGGCGCGCCGGGCGTTGCGACTCAGAGCGTGAGCATGTTAGATTCATTCCAGTTCCGTAGGGAGGCAATCACCGAATGAGTCGCAGGGAGACCG
>DATACQ010001035.1:0-3885 GCA_036258955.1 Binatia bacterium | reverse complement strand
CATTCAGCGCGACCTGTCGTCTTGACCAGCACTCCGTACTTGCTCTATGTAAACTCAGAGCGATGGTTTCCCGAGCCCTAGAACCTTAACATTGAACGTTTGAACCAAGATAGGAGCAATGATGCCGGCGAAAATCGAAAGCGACGAAAATAAGATCGCGGCAGTGGGCAGGCCGCGCGGTCCTCTGGTCTGGCTCGACATGGATCAGAAACAACTCGACGACGCGTACGACCAGTCGGTATATGCACCCAATCAACCTCTGTTAGCCGCTCGGCGCAAGGTGGCGAGCGAGTCCGTGTTGAAGCGCTTTCCGCCGGAGCGGGTTGCCTATGGTTCGACTGAGATCGAAAAGCTCGACATCTACAAAACGCAACGGCCGAACGCGCCGATTGAAATTTTTGTTCATGGTGGGGCGTGGCGCAACGGCACCGCAAAAGACTTCGCGTTCCCCGCTGAGATGTTTGTGAATGCGGGCGCGCATTTTATTGTCCTCGATTTCGTCCAGGTTCAAGACGCCGGGCGCAGTCTTCTGCCGATGATCGAACAAGTCCGCCGCGCAGTCGCATGGGTTTATAAGAACGCGGCCCAGTTCGGCGGGGATCAAAACCGCATTTTCATAGCCGGTCATTCTTCCGGCGCGCATCTCGCCGGAGTCACCCTCGTCACCGATTGGGTCAAGGATTACGACCTGCCGGCGGACTTAATCAAAGGCGGGCTGCTGGTGAGCGGGATGTACGACTTAAAACCAGTGAGGCTTTCGAAGCGCAGCGAATACGTAGATTTCACCGATGACATCGAGGAGAAACTAAGCAGCCAACGTCATATCGATAAACTGAATGCGCCTATCGTGGTCGCCTATGGCACGCAGGAAACACCGGAGTTCCAACGCCAGGGACGTGATTTTGCCGCCGCCGTAAAATCCGCCGGAAGAGCGGTAGAACTGATCGTGGGCGAGGGTTTCAATCATTTCGAGATGCAAGAAACGTTCGGCAATCCCTACGGGCTCGCCGGGCGCGCCGCTTTAGCGCAAATGCAATTGAGATTGAGAGGACTATGGTGAGAACTCGGTTTCGAGTTTCAGGTTCCAGTCCGGACTTTTCACGAGATTTCGTCCGAGGAAACAAGCCTCTCTGATCGCGGCCAAGATTGCGTCTCGGGTCTAGAGTCCCGGGTCGGGTTTCAGACTCAACCCGAGACTGATTTGTATGTCCGCTCTCTTCGAGGCTTGCTCACTCGGACTGAACACTGTGTCGCAAGTTTTCCCCGGACCATGAATAATCCGGACTAGTTTCAGGTTGCTAGGCACGGCCACGTAATTAATCAACTCCGGACTACGAGTTTGAACCGTGAACCGGTCCCGTGTTTCTCTATGCCGGGACCACTTGAGGCTCTACCAGAGGCTCCCGGATAGGCAGATTGCATAGGGCCGCTAGCACCGCGAGCAACACATCCGCGTACCACATAGGCAAGTAATCCCCATGGTGCACCACCGCGATACCACCCAACCACGCGCCTAAGAAACCACCCATTTGATGCGAGAGCAGCGTTAAACCGAATAATGTCGCGAGATAACGCGGGCCGTATAATTTGCCGATGACGCCTGCGGTCGGCGGCACGGTGGCCAACCAAGAGAATCCAAGCCCCACCGCAAAAAGGTAGAAGGCCCACTCGGTTTTTGGCAGTACCAGGTAGAGCGATACCAACAACGCCCTGGACCCGTAAACATAAGACAAAACATACTTGCTGCGGTAGCGGTTGACGCACCAGCCCGCAACCAGGCTACCGAAAATATTGCCGAGACCAATGATCGCCAAAGACCAGCTTGCCACGTCGGGCGGCAAACCGTACAGGCTTACTTCCCCCGGTAGATGTGTAACGACCAGAGCCACATGAAAGCCGCAGGTGAAAAAGCCCGCGTGTAGTAGTAGGTAACTCCGGTCGGCAAGGGCACGATGCACCGCCAGGCGCAAGCTACCCTTTTCTGAAGCGGCCTCCGGGCCCGCGGCGTGAGCCGGCGGGACGACGGCACGGACTAGCGGCAAAGCGGCAAACGTAATGACAGCTAAGGACCAAATAGCGCTCGTCCAACCAAATACGGAAATGAGTTTTTGCAGCAGCGGCGCAAACACGAACTGGCCAAAAGAGCCGCCGGCGTTGATAACACCGGCAGCGCTGCCGCGGTGGAATGCTGGCATCCGCTGGGCGATAGCGCCAATCAACACCGAAAAGCTGGCGGCGCCGGAACCTACGGCGGATAAAAACCCGATCGCCATCACCAGACCTAAACCCGAGGTCAGAAATGGAGTGAGGGCGCTGCCGAGGGCGAGACAAAGGACCCCGCCGGCGAGCACCTTTCCGGGTCCGTAGCGATCGGCGATGGCGCCGGCCAGGGGCTGGATCGCGCCCCAGACAAACTGTCCTACGGCGAGCGCGAAACTAATCGCGACAAGGCCGAGGCCCGTCGATTGATTGATTGGGAAGATGAACAGCCCAAGCGACTGCCGCGCGCCCATCGTCACCATCAGCACCGCCGCAGCTGCGAGGGTGGGCCAAATCCACCTGTCGTTCCTAACAGTAGCGGTCATGTCTCGACTCGCGAAACGCGACGCGAATGGAGTATCGGAGTGCTGGAGTGGGTTTACATCACTCCAATACTCCACCACGCCAATACTCGGCGTTATTATCAGATTTCCGCCACCACCCTTCCGATGATGGTTCCGGTTTTTAATTCGTCCAGGGTTCGGTTTACTCCTGACAGAGGGCGCGTTTCAATCGGGATCATCGCCAGTTTGCGTTGCTGTGCGAGCAGGACGACTTCTTTCAATTCAGAGAGCGATCCGAGGTGTGAACCCTGTACGGTGAGCGCTCGCAGGATCACAGAAGCGACGGCAAGCGGAATCTCGCCACCGTAGAGACCAACCAGAATCAATCGTCCGCCTTTGCGAAGCGCGCAGAGCGCCAGTTCAGCGGTTTCACTCCGCCCGACGAAATCTGCGGCGCCATACAGATAGCCGCCTGTTATCTCCCGCAGCTTCTTTGCCGGATCGCTGCCCATTCCCTCGAGTGTTGCCGCCGCGCCCATCTTTTCAGCCGCCGCCAATTTGCGCTGATCGGCGTCTACAGCGACAATGCGCTCGTGGCCCAACGCGCGCAAGATCGCAACGGCTGCAAGTCCAAGGCCGCCCGCGCCTATGACCGCCACCCACTCATCTGAGGGAATGGGCTTTAACTTGGCGATGGCAGAAAACGCCGACAACCCCGAACAGGAAAGCGTTGCTGCCCACGCGGAATTGATGCCACGGCTATCGACGAGATAGCGTGGATGGGACACCAGCAGGTGGTCGGCATAGCCGCCGCTACGCTGAAGACCGATCATTCGGGGCGTCATACAGTAATTGTCAAGCCCCGCCAGGCAACGGGAGCAGTTCCCGCAGCCGCTCCATGGATACACCAGACGATCCTCCCCCAAGGGGGCATCGAGCGCGGCCGGTCCGGCGGCAATGACGGTCCCGAAGGGCTCGTGGCCCAACGTCAAAGGCAAGTCCATGCCGCGCTCGCTCATTAGCAAACGCTTGCCACCGCCGAGCTCGAAATAGCCATCACGGATGTGCGCATCGCTGTGGCAGACGCCGCAATACTTAAGTCGAAGCAGGACTTCGCTGCCGCTGGGCCGCGGCAGCGAGCGCTCGATTGGCGCAAGAGGCTGACCCCATGCCACGACGTCGTAGCTCAACATAGATTTTTGCTCGCGCTGTCGTGCCGAGAGTACTCAGCCTGAATTATTCTTGCAACGCGACGCCACAGCGGCTTCACCGCTGTAGGCTGAAAAACAAGAATGTAGATGAGTCTGAGCGGTTGGAGGCCGCCGAACCAGAAACATCAAGG